>JAEWEH010000172.1 GCA_023389535.1 Pseudomonadota bacterium | reverse complement strand
CGTCATTCCAGCGGCGTCCTCCGATCGCCGCATCGTCGTCATCAAGCAACCGGTGGGCGTCGTAGCCGCCATTACCCCCTGGAATTTCCCGAATGCGATGATCACCCGCAAGGCCGGTGCTGCACTGGCAGCCGGCTGCACCATTGTCATCAAGCCGGCCACGGCGACGCCCTATTCCGCCCTCGCCCTGGCGGAACTGGCACAGGAAGCCGGCATCCCGGCAGGCGTGCTGAATGTGGTCACGGGCAACTCTGGCGTCGTGGGCGGCGAATTGACCGGCAACCCTTTGGTGCGCAAGCTGTCTTTCACTGGCTCGACCAGCGTGGGCAAGCACCTGATGGAGCAATGCGCGGGCACCATGAAAAAGGTGTCGATGGAACTGGGTGGCAACGCGCCTTTCATTGTCTTTGATGACGCCGACCTGGATTTGGCCGTAGCAGGCGCCATGGCATCGAAGTTTCGCAATGCCGGCCAGACCTGCGTCTGCGCGAACCGCATCTTTGTCCAGGAAGGCATTTACGACGCATTCGCCGAGCGCCTGAAGCAGGCGGTCCTGGCATTGCAGGTGGGCAATGGTCTGGAGGAAGGCATCGACCTGGGGCCTCTCATAGACCAGGCGGCGGTCGACAAAGTGCAAGAACACGTGGAAGATGCCCTTTCCGGCGGGGCCAGCGCGCTGATCGGCGGCCGCGCGCATGAATTGGGCGGCCTGTTTTACGAACCGTCCATTCTGTTGAATGTGTCGCGGCAGGCCAAGCTGATGCAGGAAGAAACCTTCGGACCGGTCGCGCCCCTGATACGGTTCCGCACAGAAAAGGAAGTGATCGGCCTGGCAAACGATACCCCCTTCGGCCTGGCCGCTTACTTCTACACATCGGACTACCGCCGCGCATGGCGGGTCGCGGAAGCGCTCGAGACCGGCATCGTCGGCCTGAATGAAGGCATTATTTCGACCGAACTGGCGCCCTTTGGCGGCATCAAGGAATCAGGCATCGGCCGCGAGGGATCCAAGTATGGCGTGGATGACTACGTCGAAATCAAATACATCTGCGCCGGCGGCTTGGGGCCGGTTGACGACGAGAAGGAATCGGCATGACTGAACAGCAAAAACACATCGGCCTGATTGGCGCGGGGCTGATGGGGTCCGGCATTGCCGCCAGCCTGCTGCGCAAGGGCTTCCCGCTGACCATACTGGATCATCCCGGAAACCAGCCGCTGGGCCCGCTGCTGGCCGCGGGGGCCAAAACCAGCTCGCGCGCCGCCGACCTTGCCTCGCAAGTCGACATACTCATACTCTGCGTCACCGGTTCGCCGCAGGTCGAAACCGTGCTCTTTCAGCCGGATGGGGTGCTGGAGGGCTTGAAGCGGGGCCTGACCATCATCGACTGCTCCACGGCCATACCTTCCTCTACGCTCAAAATCGCCAAAGCGGTCCAGCAAGCGGGCGGCCGCTTCCTGGACGCGCCCATGACGCGCACACCCAAAGAAGCAGCCGAAGGCAGGCTGAATCTGATCGTCGGCGGCGACCGCGACGTATATGAAAACTGCCTGCCCGTGCTGCAGAGCTATGCAGAAAACATTGTCTATGCGGGCGGAGTCGGATCCGGACATCAAATGAAGTTGTTGCACAACTTCGTGTCGTTGGGCTTCTCGGCCGTACTGGCCGAAGCCGCGGCATGCGCCCGCCAGGCCGGTGCGGATCCGCAAACGTTCTGCGACATCCTGGCCGCCGGTGGCGGCGGCGGCGTGGTGCTGAACCGCCTGCGGCCCTACATCGAATCCGAAGACCCATCGGGCTTTCGCTTTTCGATGGCCAATGCACTGAAGGATATGGGCTACTACTGCACCATGGCCGAGGACCAGGGCGCGCACGGCGCGCTTGCCCTGGCGATCAAGGAGATGTATGCCGAAGCCGCGCAGGCCGGGCTGGAACAATCACCCGTGCCGGTGCTGATCGACCATCTGTCCGCCTTGCCCACGGCCACGATCGACGACGCCAAGTAAGGCGTTCGCTGCGCAAGCCCGATAACCACTGCGTTGGCTCAAGCCGACGCCTGCATGGATGACATCATGAGTTCCCAAGGCGACCTGCCTAAAGTTGTGCTGACCGACCCGATCCACCCCGAAGCACACGCGATGCTGTCGAATGTCGCGCGCATCACCGTCCTGGATACGCGCCTGGATGCCGCCGCGGCGACACAAGCGTTGCGCCGCGAAATCATGGATGCGCAAGGCCTGATCGTGCGGCGGCAGCTCCCGCCCGACCTGCTCGATGGTCCGCATGCCTTGCTGGGTATTGTTCGGCATGGGGTCGGCCTGGACTTCATTCCGGTGGACAGCGCAACGCTGCATGGCGTGCCCGTAGGCAATACGCCTGCCGTCAATGCCAACGCGGTGGCCGAATATGCGATCGCGACCATGCTGGAAAGCGCCCGTCGCCTGAGGTTCTTCGATGACCAGGTGCGCGAGGGCAATTGGAGTGAACGCCGGACGGCAGCCGCCACAACATTTGAGCTCCGGGGACGCGCCCTGGGCATAGTGGGCTTTGGCGCTATCGGCGAACGGATCGCGCAGATCGCCGCAGCGGGTTTCAACATGCGCGTGGCGGCCTTTACACGCAGCCCTTCGCGCCTGCCCAAAGACGTAGCCGCCCTGTCGCTGAAGGATTTGTTTTCCAGCAGCGACTTCATTGTCCTGGCCTGTCCGTTGACGGACCAGACACGCGGCATGATCAACCACGACATTCTTGCGCATGCAAAACCGGGGCTCGTGATTGTGAACGTAGCGCGCGGCGCCGTCATCAATGAAGCGGACCTGGGCGATGCGCTGGACGCGGGCCTGGTCGGCGGCGCTGCGCTGGATGTCTTCGCCACCCAACCCCTGCCCATGGACAGCCGCTTGCGCGAGCATGCGCGCGTTGCGCTGACGCCTCATCTTGCCGGCACCACCCAGGATGCCGAACTGGCCATGGG
>JAEWEH010000144.1 GCA_023389535.1 Pseudomonadota bacterium | reverse complement strand
CTCTACAAGAATCCTGGCTACTCCTCCGAGAGCTTCGATCCCATTGGCCTGGTGCTTGATGTCCCGATGACCATCATCGCCCGCTCGGACTTTCCGGCCGACAACATCAATGAACTGATTGATTACGTCAAGGCCAACAAAGATAAGGTCTCCCTGGCCAATGCAGGCATCGGCGCCGCCAGCCACCTGTGCGGCACCATGCTGGCCAACGCCATTGGCGTCGATCTGCTCACGGTTCCGTACAAGGGCACCGGCCCCGCGATGAACGACTTGCTGGGCAAACAGGTCGACATCATGTGCGACCAGACCACCAATACTACCCAGCACATCAAGGCCGGCACCGTAAAGGCTTACGCGGTCACCAGCAAGAATCGCGTGCCTACGCTGCCCGATCTGCCTACCATGCAAGAGTCGGGTTTTGACGGCTTTGAAGTGGGTATCTGGCACGGCCTGTGGGCGCCGAAGGGCACGCCGGCCGTGGCTCGCGAGAAACTTCAGGCAGCGCTGTCGGCCGCTCTTGATAACAAGGACTTCCAGGACCGCATGGCCGGGCTCGGTGCAACCCTGCTGCCGGAGCGCGCCAACCCCGACGCTCTTGCTGCACACGTGAATCAGCAAGTGCCGCAATGGGCCGAGCTGTTCAAGAAAGCGGGCGTAGAAGCACAATAAGACTTGCATCGGAATACACCGGGGAATATCCCCGGTGGCGAGCGCCTGAACCTGCCATGCCTGCCGTGGTGTGTTCAGGCGCTTTGCGTTTCACGCGCGCAACGTGCAGGCCAAAGGCTTCCCCGCCGTGTTGCATCAACCGGAGCGCGCCGTGTACGGCAGGTTCCTCAGGCGTTCGGTGCTTCGTATCCCAGAGCCTCGGAGATCTGCTGGGCCGCCTGCTGAAGTAACGGTATCCATTCATCGCGCAGCCGATCTGCGGGAGCCGAGAGCGACAGCCCTGCCGTCAACTTGCCCGTGTCATCGTGGATGCCCGCAGCAATGCAACGCACACCCAATTCCAGCTCTTCGTTATCGCGCGCATAACCATGGCGGCGAACCATCGCCAGTTCGCGCTCCAGTCGCTCGAGTTCCGTGATGCTGTTGCGTGTGGTGCCCGCCAGGCCGGTACGCAGGGTATACGCCCTTACCTGTCGGGCCTCGAGCGTTGAGAGAAACAGCTTCCCTGTGGATGTGAGGTGCAACGGAGCATGGCCACCGATTGCACGGACAACCTGCATCCCGGAGCGCTCGCTCCAGGCCCGCTCGATGTAGACGATTTCATCGCCCTGTTGCAAAGACAGGTTGACGGTCTGCCCTGTTTGACGATGCAGCTCGCGCATGGGCTCCAGCGCGACCTCACGGACATTCAGCCGGCGTTTCACCAAGGAGCCCAGTTCAAGCAGGCGCATACCCAACTGGTACATGCCGCTGTCGACACGATCAACGTAGCGCCCCGCGACCAGGTCATTAAGAATCCGGTGCGTCGTGGAAGTATGCAAGCCAGTCGAGGCGGCCAGCTCTTTCAGTGCGACGGGTTCGGTATGCTGGGCGAGTACATCAAGCAGTCGCATGGCGCGGTCCAACACCTGGATTGCCATTTGTGCACCGTTGACCGAGACGGGCGCGGCCGCGGCCGCATCTAGCATGGGAA
Source organism: Pseudomonadota bacterium (assembly GCA_023389535.1). Lineage (GTDB taxonomy): Bacteria > Pseudomonadota > Gammaproteobacteria > Burkholderiales > Burkholderiaceae_B > UBA6240. Next base: position 2,336 of record JAEWEH010000144.1, on the reverse strand, counting down.
GCGAGTCGATTCGGGAAGAGTTCATATCTAAAGGATGATGCATCGCAGCAATTCCGTATGACGAAATATACACCACCTCTACAACGATGTCTGCCCCGATCCAGCGTCAGGGCGTCAACTCGCCACCGAGTCGTCTGACTTCTTCCCGCAAATAAGCAAGGGCCTCGGCGGCAGCGGCGGGATCACCTTTCACGCCGAGATCGATATGCGGGCGCCCATTACCCATGGATGGAAGGCTGAACGCGCGGACGCCCGGCCATCGCCGTTCCAGTTCCAGCAAGGCGGGCGTGATCCTGGACTCCGGCATTTCAAACACCACAAAGGAGTGCTCCACACGCTGGACCCGGTGGTGAAGCGCTGAATAACGACGATCGAGCGTCCATTCCATCATGGGCCAGGCAATGACGGGGAAGCCGGGCATGAAGGTGTGCTCCCGGATATAAAAGCCGGGGATCTTGTTGTAAGGGTTCGGCACGATGTCACTGCCAACCGGGAATTCGCCCATTTCGAGTCGCTGCCGGTTCTCCGGAAGTGACATGTCACCGCTACCCTTGCCGGCCCGCTCGTTGTCGGCACAGCGTTCTGCTATCAGGCGTTCGGCTTCAGGGTGCAAGACCAGCTCGAGACCGAGTGCTTCGGCCGCGGCCTGCCGCGTGCGATCATCCGGCGTGGCTCCGATACCGCCGCAACAAAAGACAATATCAGGCGTCGCGAAGCTCCGCTTCAGCACTTCGACTATATCGGCCTGTGCATCGGAGACAATCTCCACGCCATGCAGCTGCAGGCCACGCTCCGCCAGCAGCTGTATCAGGTGAGGCATGTGTTTGTCTTGCCTGCGGCCGGACAGCAGTTCGTCACCAACCAGTATGAGCCGGATCCGGGGAAGCGTTTCATTCATTGCTGATTTCCAGCCAGGCGGTACTGGCGCAGTGTCTCAAGGCCGAAGTGGGCGAATACGAGCGACGAAAATACCGGCATGATCAACCATGCAGGCGGCACCAGGTTGATGAGCGCGAGACAGAAGCCAATGAGCCACCACTGCCTGTTGTGTCGCTGCCAAATGCGGCTTCTTTCCTTGACATCGGCATGCTCGATAATGGCATCCACTCGCAACATGCGCGTGATGGCGAATGTCCACCAGAAGATGGGAAGAATCACGGCGAAAGGGGGAAACAGCCATAACGGCATGGTGACCAGCCACCCCAATACGAACAACACGCCCACCCATAGCGCATTCCAGGCGCTGAGCATCGTGGCGTTATGGCCATTACGGCGCAAACCCGGATAATCATTCTTGTTCAAGTGGCCCAACACAATGGGCATGACGAACACCGCAGCGATTATCAGCCCCAGAATGCCCGACATGGGCAAGAGAATGCCTGCGGCCAGCAAGGGGATCAAATACAACTTGATGGAGAACAGCCCAATGGCGACGAGCCAGCCGTCGATCGTGTTGAGTACGCCCCAGTCAGCCACCTGCATTTCGAGCCAATCGCTAAGGGGAGTCCAGAATGCCCAGATCAATATGATCGCGCCTAGCAGGGTAATGATGAAGGGAAGCGCAACAGCGGCAAGCATCTTGGGATGCAGCTGCGACACCAGCGCTCGCTTGAATGACACCGCCACCGCAGTGAGGCCGACGGGGCCCGGCTTCGCGCCGTGCACTGCCACTTGATACTCGTTCATTCGCCGACATTCCGAAGTTGACTTGCAGTTATCATACAAGCTCGCATTCAGCCCGGTAAACGCAGCGCGCCATGAATTTTCTTGATGCCCAGACAGATCTGCCCGCCCTCGCGGAGCGGCTCGCCAACCACGGCGGGTTGGTTATCGCCTGCTATTGCGCAGCGTGGTGTGACACCTGTCGTGCGTATCGCAAGCCATTTGAAGCCCTCGCCGCAAGAATGCCCGGCCACCTGTTCACGTGGATCGATATCGAGGAAAACGAAGCGCTGCTGGGGGATGAAGAGATCGAGAATTTTCCCACGCTGCTCGTTCAGTCACACGAGGGGAACCTGTTCTTCGGCCCCATGCCGCCTCATGTAGAGCAGTTGGAGCGGCTGTTGCAAGGAGCGGGAAGCGTTCGAGCGACTGCCGACGGCCCGGACAAACTGCGGGAACTCGTCGCAGCCGCAGGCCGTTGAATCACTGGATTTCCATCACGCGCGACGAGGTCCGGACGGCTGAATACGACAGTGTCTCCCAGCCTGTGGAAACGGGTCGTTAACTCCACTGGCCAATGGTCATTTGCCGCCGCAGGCCAACGGTATGGTCGGTTGCGATCGCCGACCACCGATATGGTTAGTGGCGACCGTCGGACAGCGATATGGTCAGTG
>JAEWEH010000096.1 GCA_023389535.1 Pseudomonadota bacterium | reverse complement strand
TGCTTGCGCACCATCGCCTTGGCGATATCGGGCGTGACGCCGTCGCGGCCCTTCATCTTGTAGTAGGCGCTCCAGGTCTCGTTGAAGCGTGCATCGTCTTCCGGGTCGACGATTTCGAAATCCTGGCCGGCTTTCAGGCGTAGACCGAATTTGCGTATGCGCATGTCGATCACGGCCGGACGGCCCACCAGTATCGGGTGGGCGATGCGCTCGTCAATGACGGTTTGGGCGGCGCGCAGCACGCGTTCGTCTTCGCCGTCGGCGTAGATCACGCGCTTGGGGGCGCTCTTGGCCTGCATGAACAGGGGCCGCATCAATTGGCCGGTGTGATAGACCAGGCTCATCAGCTTCTGGCGATAAGCCTCCATATCTTCAATGGGACGGCGCGCCACGCCCGACGCTGCGGCCGCTTCCGCGACTGCCGGGGCGATCTTCAGGATCAGGCGGGGATCGAAAGGCTTGGGGATGATGTAGTCGGGTCCGAAGACCAGTTCCTGGCCGGCGTAGGCCATCGCCACTTCGTCGTTCTGCTCCGCTTCGGCCAGTTCGGCGATGGCCTTGACGCAGGCCAGCTTCATTTCTTCGTTGATGACCGTGGCGCCGACGTCCATCGCGCCCCGGAATATGAAGGGAAAGCACAGGACGTTGTTGACCTGGTTGGGGTAGTCGGAACGGCCTGTGGCGATGATGCAGTCCGGGCGGGCGGCCTTGGCCACCTCAGGACGGATTTCCGGTTCGGGGTTGGCCAGCGCCAGAATCAGGGGTTGGGATGCCATGGTCTTGACCATGTCGGCGGTCAGCACGCCGGGCGCGGAGCAGCCAAGGAAAATATCCGCGTCCTTGCAGACGTCCGCAAGGCTGCGCGCGTCGGTATCCTGGGCATAGCGCGCCTTATTCGGCTCCATGCCGGTTTCTCGCCCGGTGTGAATCACGCCGCGGGAGTCGACCACATACATATTGGCGCGGCGCAGGCCCAGGTGCACCAGCAGGTCCAGGCAGGCGATGGCGGCCGCGCCGGCGCCGGAACAAACCAGCTTCACCTCTTCGATCTTCTTGCCGACCACTTTCAGGCCATTGAGGATCGCAGCCGAAGAAATAATGGCCGTGCCGTGCTGATCGTCGTGAAATACCGGGATCTTCATGCGTTCCCGCAGCTTCTTCTCTATATAGAAGCATTCGGGCGCCTTGATGTCTTCCAGGTTGATCCCGCCCAAGGTGGGTTCCAGCGCGGCAATGATGTCCACCAGTTTGTCCGGGTCGGTTTCGGCCAGTTCAATATCGAACACATCGATGCCGGCAAACTTCTTGAACAGGCAGCCCTTGCCTTCCATCACGGGCTTGGCGGCCAGTGGACCAATATTGCCCAGCCCCAGAACGGCCGTGCCGTTGGTGACGACGCCGACCAGGTTGGAGCGGGACGTATACAGCGCCGCCGCGTCTTCGCCTTCATCATGGATCGTCATGCACGCAAAGGCCACGCCCGGCGAATAGGCCAGGGACAGATCATCCTGGTTCGCCAGAGGCTTGGTGGGCATGACGGAAATCTTGCCCGGGACAGGCGAGGCGTGATAATCGAGCGCGAGTTTGGCGAGATCGGCGTTGGCGTCCATAGCGAATACTCCTGAGGATAGGACTTGAGAATAGTTAAGATAATGCGTAAGGAAAAAACGGGAGAGCAAATATAGACGAATACGCAGGCCAGGTGTTTGTTAATGCCAACGGTTTTTCCATTTTGTCCAACATAGCGCGCCCTTTGGATTGTGCCGTTTCTTCCAGGAGGTATACTGATGCGAATACGGCTTATCAAGGCGTCGTACCGTTGCCTTCTGCCCCGCTATCCGCTAACCGGTCTGGCCGTGTCGCGGAAGGTTGTCCCCTGCATCATAACGAGTGAGACACTCGGATAGGTGAAGCGAATATATGTCATCGGAAATAGAACTCTTATCTAATTCATATCTGTTTGGTAGCAACGCCCCTTACGTCGAAGAACTCTACGAGTCCTATCTAGACAACCCCGGTTCGGTTTCGGACCCATGGCGCGCCTATTTCGACCAGTTGCAGAACCTGCCCGCTACCGATGGCCGCGAAATCACGCGCGACCAGGCCCATGCCCCCGTCATCGAATCTTTTGCGCAGCGCGCCAAGGCCAACGCCTTTGTATCGCGCGCCCAAGAGCCCGATCTGGCCATTGCTGGTAAACAAGTATATGTGCAATCCATCATTGCCGCATACCGGTCGCTGGGTTCGCGCTTTGCCGAACTGGACCCGCTGAAGCGCCATGATCGTCCCGTCATCCCGGAACTGGATCCCAGTTTCTATGGGCTGACGGAGGCTGACCTGGACCAGGTGTATTCCGCGACGAACACCTATTTCACCAAGGCCGACACCATGACCATGCGCGACATGCTCAAGGCCTTGAAGGACACCTATTGCCGCAGCATAGGCGCCGAGTTCATGCATATTTCCGATCCGGCTGCCAAGCGCTGGATACAGGAACGGCTCGAATCGACCATAGGCGTGCCGTCGTTCTCGGCCGATCGCAAGCGGCACATCCTGCAGCAGATTACCGAAGCCGAAGGGCTGGAGCGTTTCCTGCACACCAAATATGTAGGCCAGAAGCGCTTCTCGCTGGAAGGCGGCGAAAGTTTCATCGCCTCCATGGACGAAGTCGTCAACCATGCCGGTGAAAACGGCGTGCAGGAAATCGTGGTCGGCATGGCCCACCGCGGCCGCCTGAACATGCTGGTCAACATCATGGGCAAGATGCCCGGCGATCTGTTCGCCGAGTTCGAAGGCAAGCACGCCGAAGGCCTGACCGATGGCGACGTGAAGTACCACAACGGCTTTTCCAGCGACCTGTCCACTCGGGGCGGCCCGATCCACCTGTCGCTGGCGTTCAACCCCTCCCACCTGGAAATCGTCAACCCCGTGGTCGAGGGCAGCGTGCGCGCCCGCCAGGATCGCCGTAACGACGAGGAAGGCTCGCAAGTCCTGCCGGTGCTGGTGCACGGCGACGCGGCCTTCGCCGGCCAGGGCGTGGTCATGGAAACGCTGAACCTGGCCCAGACCCGCGGCTATGGCACGGGCGGCACCCTGCATATCGTCATCAACAACCAGATCGGCTTCACCACCTCCGACCCGCGCGACACGCGTTCCACGCTGTATTGCACCGACGTGGTCAAGATGATCGAAGCGCCGGTCTTCCACGTCAATGGCGACGACCCGGAAGC
>JAEWEH010000080.1 GCA_023389535.1 Pseudomonadota bacterium | reverse complement strand
GCTCTTTGGTCAAGTCCTTGCCATAGGATGGCGGCATGAAGGACACGCCATTGGCCGAGTACATGGGGCCGGGGTGCAGGTAGGCGCTGGGCTCGACGATGGATTCGTGTATGTATTCTTCCGGCGTCTTGGCCTTGCCCTTGTAGTCGGGCGACGTGATGGTTTTTTCCGCTGTGGCGACGATATTGGCCAGCGTAGGCCCCGCCAGGTTCACGCCCGGAGCCACGGAGTGACAGGCGGCACAGGTGGGTACTGCAGTCTGGAAGAGCGCTTGCCCTTTCGCGATGGGATCGTTTTCGGCGCTGACCGGGCGCGAGCCGGGAGGCTGACCGGTGGGTTCGCCCTGGCCACTTTCCTTCTGTTGCGCCAAAGTCAGTGCCGTGCCCGGTATGGAGCCGCCCGTTACCAGGATGGGGCGCGGCGGCCAGCCCTGGTTGTCCACCTTGCTGACCCAATCCATGAAGGCGATCAAGTCGGTGATTTCACCGTCCGTGAGGTTCTGCGCAGGCATGAGCCGCCGGTGGCGCTGTTCGTCGTAGAACTGGGAAGGGTCTTTCAGGAAGGCGGCCAGGTAAGGTGCGCCGCGATGTTGGGTGATCTTGGTCAGGTCCGGCGCATAGTAGGCGCCTTCACCGAAAATAGTGTGACAGTTGATACAGTTGTTGCGGTGCCAGACATCCTGGCCACGCACGACGCTGTCGGTAATGGTGTCGGCGTTGGTCAGCTTGGGGAATTGCCGGTGGCTGTCTACCGTCAGGATCAGGAACACCAAAGACGCGATGGCGGTGGATGCGATGGCGAAGACGCGGGTTTGTCGCTTGTTCATCTTGACCTCCCTGGCTATACGCCGATGCCGGACCAGTATGCAATGCCGATGATGCTTGCGTAGCCGATGGCCGCAATCATCGCCACCAGAACCACGCCACTGACTATCTTCAATGCCCTGAATACCGCTTGAGTCTGCACGATCGCACTCCTTGTTCTAGGTTGGACGCCTGGATGCAAAGACCGAACTGTAGGACTGACTGGAAGGTCGAGACTAACGTACACCATTCATAAGGTTAGTGTTGAAACAGAATGTTTCATTGGGCGGATGACCGACTTGAAATGCGGGGCGGGTGCCCCCATTTTAAGGAACAGTTTCCCGAAACGGGCCTGGACCTTAGCGGGAAAAGGCATCTGGGGCGGATGGCCCCGTCCTGTTTCCATTTTTATTACGTCAGGTTGGACAATGACTCAAACAGACACACAAACCGCATCCGAAACACTGGGTTTTCAGGCCGAGGTGAAGCAGTTGCTTCATCTGATGATCCATTCGCTGTACAGCAACAAGGAAATCTTCTTGCGCGAATTGGTTTCGAATGCTTCCGACGCCTGCGACAAACTGCGTTTCGAAGCCATCGACAACCCCGACCTGTACCAGGGCGACAGCGAACTGCGCATCCGCATCGAATACGACAAGGACCTGCGCACCATCACGATTTCCGACAACGGCATCGGCATGTCGCGCGAAGAGGCCGTGGCGAATCTGGGAACGATTGCGCGCTCCGGCACGAAAGAGTTCTTTTCCCAGTTGACAGGCGACAAGCAAAAAGACGCCCAGTTGATTGGGCAATTTGGCGTAGGCTTTTATTCTTCGTTTATTGTGGCGCAAAAGGTCGCCGTGCTGAGCCGCCGCGCGGGTGTGGCCGAGACCGAAGCCGTGTTGTGGGAATCGGACGGCCAGGGCGAATTTTCGATTACGCCGGTTGAAAAGGCCGACCGCGGGACGTCCGTAACCTTGTATCTGCGCGAGGGCGAGGACGACTTCCTGAACGGCTGGAAATTGCGCGAAGTGCTGCGCCGTTATTCCGACCATATTTCCCTGCCCATCCAGATGCAGAAGGAAGAATGGGACGCGGAAAAATCCGAGCAAGTCAAAAAGAACGAATGGGAAACCGTGAACCAGGCCAGCGCGCTGTGGACGCGGTCCAAGTCGGACATCAGCGACGAGCAGTATCAGGAATTCTACAAGCACATCGCCCACGACTATGACGATCCCCTGGCGTGGACGCATAATCGGGTGGAGGGTCGCAGCGAATACACACAATTGCTGTTCATCCCGAAGCACGCGCCCATGGATTTGTGGGATCGCGACGGCAAGCGCGGCGTAAAGCTGTATGTGAAGCGCGTCTTCATCATGGACGATGCCGAACAACTGCTGCCGGCCTATTTGCGGTTTATCCGCGGGGTGATCGATACCGCCGACCTGCCGCTGAATGTATCGCGTGAAATCCTGCAGGAAAGCCGCGATGTGCGGGTGATACGCGAAGGTTCGGCCAAGCGCATCCTGTCCTTGCTGGAAGACCTGGCCGAAAACAAGCCCGAGCAGTATGCCGAGTTCTGGACGCAGTTTGGCCAGGTGCTGAAGGAAGGCACAGGCGAGGACGCGGCCAATCGCGAGCGCATCGCCAAGCTGCTGCGCTTTGCGTCCACAGAGTCCGAGGGCGGCGCCCAGACAGTGTCGCTGGCTGATTATGTGGGGCGCATGAAGGAAGGCCAGGACAAGATCTATTACGTCAGCGCCGAGTCCCATGCCGCGGCCAGCAACAGTCCGCATCTGGAGATCTTCCGCAAGAAAGGCCTGGAAGTGCTGCTGCTGTCCGACCGGGTCGACGAATGGATGCTGTCTTACTTGCGCGACTTCGATGGCAAGGCACTGGTGTCCATCGCCAAGGGCGGCCTGGACCTGGAGCAATTGGCCGACGAGGAAGAAAAGAAGCATCAGGCGGAAGTGGCTGAAAACCTGAAGCCCCTGGTCGAGCGCCTGAAAACCGCGCTGGGCGACAAGGTGAAGGAAGTGCGTGTCACCGGTCGCCTGGTGGATTCGCCCGCTTGCGTGGTGGTGGACGAGCACGAACTTAGCCCCCACTTGATGCGCATGCTGAAGGCGGCCGGCCAGAACGCACCCGAGGTTAAGCCGATTCTGGAGATCAACCCTGAACACGCCTTGATCGGCCGCCTGCAGGCGGCGCCAGATGCGGAGTTCGGCGAATGGGCTTTGCTGCTGCTGGACCAGGCCATGTTGGCGGAGGGCGCCAGCCTGGCGGAGCCGGCTGCTTTCGTGAAACGCATGAACCAGTTGCTGTTGAATCAGGCAGCCTAAGCTGCGGAGCGCCCGGCTACGTGCGCCGGGCCGGGGCCAGGCATCCAAAGTGTAGCGCCAGACCACCCCGAATGTCGCGGCCCGCGCGGCAGGCGCGCGAGGCCGGGACGGCGCAAGAGCTGTTCCAGCGCCAGCAAACATCACAGGAGCAGGCCAAGCACCCAAATCAGCCCAGCGGCGCTACGAACACACAACGACGCAGCGGGACGGGTGGCGGGGGCCGGACGGCGCGACGTTCGGGGCGCAAGCGAGCCGTAGGCGAAAGGAGCCCGAACGGGCGGATGAGCAAGGCGACGCGGGCTCGGCGCGCAGGGCGCCGGGCCAGCCACGAGGAGCAAGTCCGGCTCCCGCCACCCGGCACGCGTCAGAGTGCAACGCAACGCCCCGCCAAAACCAAGCAATCCGCAAACGCTTAAACCGAAAATGCTCCAGTAGAGACATTAATGGGCTGCGGCCCGTTCAGCGTTGCCCGCCCTGTCGGCTAGCATCGACGACCGCCCGTTACACCGGCGGCAACTGCCGCAGAAACCAGCCATTTTCCCGTGCAAAGCGCCGCCAATCGAAACTGGGGCCAGGGTCCGTCTTGCGGCCCGGGGCAATATGTTCGTGACCGCGCACATGATGCAAGGGATGCCGCGTGCGCAGCGTCGGCAACAGGCGGTTCAGCGCCTGATATTGCGCGTCGGTGTAAGGAAGCGTGTCCGTGCCTTCCATTTCGATGCCGATGGAAAAGTCGTTGCAGCGCTGGCGGCCTTTGAAATGCGATACGCCGGCGTGCCAGGCGCGCCGCTGCGTGGACACGAATTGCACGATCAAGCCGTCGCGCCGGATCAGGAAGTGCGCCGACACCCGCAGGCCCTTCAGGCGCGGCAGCCAGGGATGCGAACTGTAATCCAGCCGGTTCAGGAAAAGGTCGATGATTTCAGGCCCGCCGAATACATTGGGCGGCAGGCTGATGTTGTGCATCACCAGCAGGGTGGCGTCGCTGTGGGAAGGGCGCAGGTCGTGGTTGGGCGAAGGAGCGTGCAGCACGCCGGGTTGCGGGCGCAGCCAGCCGTGGCGGTCCAGCGCCGGGGACTTCATTGTCGCTGGCCCAGCCGCGCATGTTCCTGGCTGCACCAAATGCGCCCGCCCGTTTGCACGGCTTCAGAGCGCGGCAAATGTATGCCGCAATGTTCGCAGCGCACCATGGATTCGGGTTGTTGCGGGGCGGCCCCGGTTCGGCGCTTGACCTGTTTGGGCTCTTTGCCAGCCACCCGGTCTTTTTCGTTATAGCGGGCCAGGATGCGGGCCAGCAGCAAGCCGCCTATGATGACCACCGCCCAAAAGAAGATTTTTCCCATGTCCAGGCTCTAGCCACGTTGAAGGATGACGTCGATGACGAAGCGGCTGCCGCTATAGGACAGCAGGAGGAAAGCAAAACCGACCAGGGTCCAGCGCAGCGCGATGCGCCCGCGCCAGCCGCGCAGGTGGCGGCCCAGGAGCAGCCCGCCGAACGTGAACCAGGACAGCAGGGTGAAGACCGTCTTGTGATCCATGGGTACCAGCTTGGCGCTGAGCAGCAGCGATACAATGGCCCCCGTGATGACGGTCAGGGTCAGGACGGCGAAGCCTATCCAGATCAGGCGGAACAACAGCACCTCCTGCACCAGCAGGGGCGGCATGGAATCCAGTGCGCGATTCAGCATGCTGCGCGTGGCCGCGGGTTCGACGGGCCGATGCAGCTGGCGGTCCAGCGCGGTCATCAACATGGCCTGCAGCGCGGCGACGGTGATCAGCCCATAGGCCATCAAGGCAATGACCAGGTGCACGCGCAGCCATTCGTTGCCGGCGTGTTCGATCGTGTGGCCGCCGGGGAACAGCCCGCCCAGCAGTGCGGAAAGGGCAGACGCCGGGAGTAAAATAAGCAGCAGCCCGTCGATGCGCATGACCAGGCTTTCCAGCCAGAAGACCAGCATGCCCAGCCAGACGGCGGCCGATAGCGCCAGCGCCCAGCCCAGGTGCAGGCCATCAGGCGGCAGGATGGCCAGGGCCAGGCCCAGGCCATGCAGGACAATGGCGCCAGCCAGGCAGACACGGCGTACCTTGCCGGCGGCGACCTGGTCGCCCGCGCCTTGTGCCAGAGGCCTCCAAAGCGAAACGGCCAGCACGGCGTAGGCCAGCGCGGCCAGCAAGTGAAATACAATGCCTGCAGACATAGTCCCTTATGATGTGTGTGCGCGGTTCAGGCCTGGCGCCCGAAACACGTCATTTTAGTCCGTATACCGGAAGATAAACTAGTTTAAGCGAAACCATTCTCATGCTCGACAATCTGACCCAACGTCTTTCGCGCGTTGTCAAAACCATGCGCGGGCAGGCCCGCCTGACGGAAGCCAATACGCAGGAAATGCTGCGCGAGGTCCGCATGGCCTTGCTCGAGGCCGACGTGTCTTTGCCGGTGGTGCGCGACTTCGTCGCGCGGGTCAAAGAACGCGCCATGGGCCAGGAGGTCGTCGGCAGCCTGAACCCGGGGCAGGCCTTGGTCGGCATTGTCCATAAGGAATTGACGGCCCTGATGGGGGGCGACCTGGGCGCCGAGGCCAGCGAACTTTCGCTGGCCACGCAACCGCCGGCGGTCATCCTGATGGCCGGCCTGCAGGGCGCGGGTAAAACCACCACCACCGGCAAGCTGGCAAAGTGGCTCAGCGAAGGCGCGCATCAGCAGAACGGCCGCAAGACCGGTCGCAAGAAGGTCCTGGTGGTCAGCGCCGACGTCTATCGTCCGGCCGCTATCGAGCAGTTGAAAACCGTGGCGGCCCAGGTTAAGGTGGATTTCCTGCCCAGCGATGCCACGCAAAAGCCCGAACAGATCGCACGCGACGCGTTGGACCACGCCAAGCGCCATCATTACGACGTATTGATCGTGGATACGGCCGGCCGGCTGGGCATAGACGAAGCCATGATGCGCGAAATCCGTGCGCTGCACGATTTGCTCAAGCCCATCGAAACCCTGTTCGTGGTGGACGCCATGCAGGGGCAGGACGCGGTCAATG
>JAEWEH010000065.1 GCA_023389535.1 Pseudomonadota bacterium | reverse complement strand
CAAGAATGATGGGAACCAGGATGGGCGCCGTGATCACGATGATGGAAAGGGTTTCCATGAAGCAGCCCAGGAAAATGAGCAGCAGGTTGATCGTGATGAACGCCGCCCAAGCGGGAACATCGAGTTCGGCGACCATGCGCGAAATGGTGGGCGCGACACTGCTGGTCGTCATGGCATAGCCGAACAACATGGCGCCGGCGATGATCATGAGCACCATGACGCTGCCCTTGGCCGTTTCGCGCAGGATGTTGATGACCTTGGCCCAAGTGAGTTCGCGGTAGATGACCGCCGACAGCAGCAAGCTGGCCAGCACCCCCAGCGCAGCCGCTTCGGTGGGCGTGGCGATCCCCTGGTAAATCGTGCCAAGTATCACCCATATCAGTATCGCGACCGGGATGATGTGCTTCAGGGCGGCCAGCCGCTGCGATGCCGTTACCCTGTCGTGGGACGCCCGCGGCAGCCGCTTTGATTCGCGCGCGGCAACCCCCATCTGGTACGCCACGAAGACAATGGCCATGAGAATGCCCGGAATGATGCCGGCGATGAACAAAGCGCCGATGGATTCCTGGGCGATGATGCCATACACGATCAGCGGAATGCTGGGGGGTATCAATATACCCAGGGTGCCGCCGGCGGCCACCGCGCCGCAAGCGATTTCATCCCGGTAGCCGAAACGCCGCATCTCCATAACGGAAAAACGGCCGATGGCCCCGGCGGTCGCGACGCTGGAGCCCGACACAGCCGCCATGATCGTGCATGCCAGCGTAGTGGCTATCGTCAAACCGCCCGGCACACCGTGCAAAAGCGTGGACAAGGCGCCATACAACCGGGCGCCCATGCCGGAGGCGGAGATAATCGCCCCCATGAGAATGAATAAAGGCACCGCTGTGAGCGTAAAGTTGGCCACGGATGACCACAACGTCGGCGCCACCAACCCAAGTGCGTCGATTCCACCGCCCAGAATGGCGATGGACGCCAAGCCCACCCCCATTAACGAAAACGCAACGGGCACACCAATCAACAAGGCCGCCAATAAAGAGGCGAACATCGCCAAGCCTATCCATACCTCAGCCATGCACGCCCTCTTTACCGACCCGGCCCAGCCATTGCCGGCACATCAGAACCAACAGCACCAGCAACAGCCAGACCGTACCAATAAAAAAGAAGAAATAAGGAATCCAGAGCTTGATCGACAACAACGTGTCGGATACCTCGCCGCTTTCCCAGGCTTCCATGAAAAACCAGAAGCTCAGCCAGGCCAGCAATGCAAAAATCACCAGCAGGACCGCTTCCATGAGCAGGAGCAGATGGCGGCGAGGTCCAGGCCGCAGCTTCTGGACCAGCAGATCGACGCTGACATGGGAGCCTTCCTTGAGCGCAAACGCCGCGCCCACGAAAGTGATGTACCCCATCAGGTACATGGTGACCTCTGTGGTCCACGAATTCGTCATTAAAAAGACAGTTCGTGCGATCACATCGTAGGCGACGAACAAGCCGATCAGGAACGTTGCGACCCCCACCGAGATGCCGGTGAGGTCGACGAGCCTGTCAAACCATCCTTGGGCGCGCGGCTTTTCCTGGGCCGGCGTCATTTATACAGAGCCAGGATTTCGTCGAGCAACGCAGCGCTGGAGGGATTGTCCTGCTTGAATTTGGGGAAAGCGTGTTTCTGGAATAAATCATGCCATTGATTCCATTCCTGCAGCGTCATCTGCGATACCGTCGCGCCGTTGTCCGCAAACAGCTTGGCCACCCGGCCGTCTTCCTGGCGGGCGCCTTCCAGCGCCTGCTGTTCCAGGCTCTGCCCGACCTCGGACAGTATTTTCTGTTGCTCAGGCGTCAGCTTGTTCCAGGTCTTCATGCTGACCGCAATGGGATCTATGGTGTAGTAGATGCTGTACTTTTCAGGCGAGACGTAGAACTTGCTGACCTCGTACAGCCTGTATGCCCCAAAGGAGCTGGACGATGTCCACACGCCGTCCAGCAGGCCCAATTGCATCGCACTGTAGTTTTCCGACGAAGGCATGGATACGGTACTGGCCTGCGCCTGCTGCAATGCGTACGCCATGTACTTGCCGGCTGCCCTGACTTTCTTGCCTGCAACATCGGCTGCCGAAGAGATCGGGGCTTTCGTCGACGCGACGCCGCCGGAGATTTGTATCCAGCTTAATGTTTTAAATCCATAGTCCTGAGCCTTCGCCTCGATCTTCTTCCAGGGTTCTGAGGTGCGAAATGCAAAGACATCATCGTGCGACTTCCAGATGCCGGGCATCAGGACCAGGTTCATCTCGGGAATCGCGCCCGCGGCATAGATATAAGGGTAGATGGCCAAGTCGACGGTGCCATTTTTAAGCGCCGTATGCGTGTTGCTGGCCTTGACCAGTGATTCCGCAGGAAAGAACTGAATCTTGATATCGCCGTTGGACCGCTTTTCCACTTCCTCAGCGAACTTGATGGCGGTTGCGATGACATAATCGGATTCCGCCTGCGGCCATTGGTGTGCGAGTTTGAGCGTCACTGCGTTTGCGCTGCCGGCCGGTACGGTGAATAATGCCGCCATGCCAGCGACGACGGTGCTAACTGACGTAAGCTTGCTTAAGATCATTCTCGTCTCCCAATACTTATATTTCTGTATGTTGAAAAATTTGTGGCATTGATTCTACACGCAGAAATTGAACGTGTCCAAAGCACGGTTTTGGCAGTCTTATCACGCAGGCTGAAGTGCTATTCTGACTATAGGCTACTCTCGCCGGGATAAATCAGGCCGGGCCATTTTCTTAAATCGAGAACAGTTTGCGATTGCGAGGAAAAGATTTAATCATGACTGGCATTTCGAGTCGTTCCGCATTGCGACCTTTCGATGTGTTAGCGGCGTTCCGCAAGGCGGGAAGGCCTCTTTCGCTTTCCGAGATCTCGCAGATGGCCGATATTCCCCTATCAACCTGCCACAGCGTCATTCGTTCGCTAGAACAATACGGACTGCTGTATTTCCTTTCCAACAGGGAATGCTACCCCACCAGGTGGCTATGGGACACAGCGCTGGAAATCAACGCGAACGATCCTATTGCAACGCGGTGCATGTCCGCGTTGACCGCTTTGCGTGACGAGACCAATGAAACCATCATACTTGGTACTCGGCAAGGAGACCGCGTGCTTTATTTGCTGGTGGTGGAAAGCGGCCAGACCATTCGGTATTCGTCCCGCGTCGGCGACTTCAAGCCATTGCATTCCAGTGCCATCGGCAAAGTCATGCTTATGTCGATGCCCGCGGCCGAGCGTGAACAATGGCTATCCGCCCACTCATTGCAACAGGCGACTTCCGCCACCATCACAGATATACATCGCTTGAACGCCGATCTGGAAACCAGCCTTCAGCGTGGTTATACGGTCACGCGAGGGGAAAACGTGGCCGACGTCATGGCGGTTGCTGCTCCGCTGGTGTGTGGATCCATGACGCTGGGGGTCGCCGTGGCCGGTCCGCTGAACCGGATGCAGCAGAACGAGGAAGGCGTGGCGCGGCAATTATTGTCTTGCATGGCGAGCATCAAGCTTTAATTGCAGCGGCAGGCCGGTGTGTATCGGGCAAAAGAAAGATGAATAGCCCCAGCAACGGCAGGAAAGCGCACAGCCGGTATACATGGCCGATGGAGGTCAGGTCGGCAAGGTGGCCCAATACGGCGGCGCCGATGCCGCCCATGCCGAAAGACAGGCCAAAGAATAAGCCGGAAATCAGGCCCACCCTGCCCGGAACCAGTTCTTGCCCATAGACGACGATGGCGGGAAATGCCGAGGAAAGGATCAAGCCAATAATGACCGAGAATGCACACGTCCAGAAAAGATCCAGATAAGGAAGCGCGAGGGTGAAAGGCAACACGCCAAGGATGGATACCCAAAGCACCAGCTTCCTGCCAAGGCGGTCACCCACCGGCCCGCCGATAATGGTCCCCGCGGCCACAGACGCCAGAAACACGAACAGATAGATCTGCGCCTGCTGGACGGAAACGTGGAAAGTCTCGATCAAATAGAAGGTGTAGTAGCTGGTGAGCGCCGCCATGTAGAAAAACTTGGAGAACATCAACACACCCAGCACGATCAATGCCCGGGTGACGACAGCTTTGGGAAGTTCAACCTGCGCGACTGCCGCCCTGGCTTTGGGCTTGCGTTGCTGTTCCCTGTACCAGAACCCGACCCGGGTCAGCACGATCATGCCGACCAGCGCCACCAGCGCAAACCAGGCGACATTGGCCTGCCCTCGCGCAGCGACGATGAAAGCCGCCAACAGGGGGCCCATGGCGCTGCCGAAATTGCCGCCGACCTGGAACAGCGATTGCGCAAAGCCATGTCGCCCACCCGAGGCCATGCGCGCAACGCGCGATGCTTCGGGATGGAAGATGGAAGAACCCATACCGATGAGCGCCACCGACACCAGCAATGCGGGATACGAGGAAGCGAAGGACAGCATCAGCAGCCCTATCAGCGTGAACGCCATGCCGCTGGCTAGCGAAAACGGCCGCTGGCGCTTGTCGGTATACGTGCCCACCACCGGCTGCAAGACGGACGCAGTCAGCTGAAAGGTAAGCTGGATGATGCCTATCTGACCAAAAGTCAGCGCGAATTCCTGGCGCAGTACAGGATAAATGGCAGGGATGACAGACTGCATCAAGTCGTTCAGCATATGCGAAAGGCTGATGGCAACCAGTACGCCCATCGTCGTGCGCTGGGCCAGCCCCTGGTCCGCGGCTGGTGCCGTTACTGCAGGATTTATAGCCATGAATTCCACCCTTCCCCAATAAAAATCATGCCCGAATAATGTACACCGCGGCAAAGCTTATTTGTTCTCAGTCCATTGGCCGGCGCCGCCGCTGAACATGATAATGCAAGTTCATGCCGCGCATTCCACCTTACCCTGGATAATAGTGTAGAATCTCGTTCTTGACTTTGGGCGGCCGTATGCCGCCGCCATGCTGGCCTGGCGAATACGCCACCTGAAGCATTGGCAAGTCTGCGGCGCAATGGCAGAGTGGTTATGCAGCGGATTGCAAATCCGTGTACCCCGGTTCGATTCCGAGTTGCGCCTCCAGCACTCAACTAATTGCCTGCATCCGCAGAAGCTGACCGCTCGATAAAGGCAAGATCCAGTCTCGCCGCTGCCTGCTCGACTTGCTTCAGAAAAGCTTCGGCTTCCGGATGCCGGCCCAAGGCTTCTGCCAGCCAGTGCTCTATCCTGCTTAGTTCCCCCGACCTCGCATACTGGACCAAGTCCCCCAGGAATGGCTGGATCGAAGGCGGCGCCGCGATATGAGCGGTTAGGTCCGCATCGGGGGCAGTTGCGGAAGCGGCTTCGCATATCGGCCTGAAGGTTTCTTCGGACAACACTGGCACGAGCACTTGGAAGCTGAAGCGTGAACCGCTGCCCGGAGCACTTTCCAGCCGTAGCACGCTACCCAGATTCTGCACAATGTTGCGGGCGATATGCAGGCCTAATCCAACACTGCCTTCACGCCGCTGATCCTGCTGAAATGCGCCGAACACGCCAGCCTGCCGATGGGCTGCTATACCAGGCCCATTGTCTTGCACCGCAAATTCGAGCAAGGCGTGTGCGCCTTCCGACACGCTCGATACCGATAGGGTTACCTTGCCTTCCCGAGTGAATGCCGCGGCATTCGCTATCAAGTTCAGCAATACCTGGGACAAGCGCGGGCCGTCCACATGTATTTGCATTGGCATAGGTGAATCGGCGACAAGTGCGAAGCGATTACGCTGCCGCTGGCACAAGGCCCGCCCCTGCTCGGACAGGCCGGCGATGAAGGTTTTCATGTCCAGGGTAACGGGATGGATATCCAGTGGCCGGAGATCCTGTGCGGCATATTCCAGCAGTTCATCGATCAGGGATATCTGATAATCGGTACTGTGTTGAATTGCGTGCAGATGAGAGGCATGGTCAGACGGAACGGCTGGGCGCAGCAGATCGACATAGCCTTTTATGGTGGCCGCGGGCGCCCTTAAATCATGGCTGATATAACCCAGGGCTTCCGTCTGACGGCGCGCCCGGCATCGCGCCCGTTCGTAACACAGCAGCACAAAAATAGTGGAGCCCAGCACCGGCAATGCCAATGCGAGCAGCGGCGTGAGCCGGGTGACCCAGTAGCGATTATCTGTAACGTCAAAATCCACCTGCAAGTCGAGTTGCGAATAATACAGAAGCCGCAACACCGTGAAAAAACCCACGATATAGAACAGCCCAGCCATCGCCCGCTGGCTGGCGCGCGCATCCTGGCCCATATTCCGGTGCAAAGTCGTAGCGCTGCCCAGCATCAGGAATACCCACGCGAGCGCGACAATCAGGATACGCATCCAGGGATCCGGATGAAGCAGATGGAATACATACACCGCCGCCGTTGCGCCCAGCACCGCCGCAAGAGGCATTGCGAGGCGTGCCGCTAGCCCGCAAAGCAGCCGGACCGAGTACCAGTACATCGCCAGTCCGAGCATGATCAGGGCGTTGGGCAGAGTAAGCTCCAGCGGCGGGGGCAAAGCAGTCTTGAATGAAAAAACGATACACCCGGCTGCAATCAGCAAGGTGCCCAACTGCCAGGCCTTGGCCGCGGCTTGATCCGTTCTGGGCAAGAGGCGCTGAATCAGGATAAGCACCACGCCATTGGCAAGAATGGTCAACGCTGCAGCGATCAGTATCGTTCTGGTATCCAAGGGCAAGTTCTCGGTGTGTCAAGAATCATGGGGCGACGATTCCTGCTGGATCGCTATGTTCTCACAAATTGTTTCAGACCACACCCCTGCAGCACAGCCCGATGGCCATGCACGACGCGGCCGGCGTCCGCCTGTCTTCCCATTCGTTTCATTCCCGGTACTGGTTCCACCTCGAGTGTTATTGATCCATACGGACCACAACTCTATTGTTGCAATCATCAACGCCCGGCAGCGGGCCAAACAATAGCCCAAAACGCGAGGCAGCTCATGTCCTATGTGGTGACCGAAAATTGCATCAAATGTAAATACATGGACTGTGTGGAGGTGTGCCCTGTCGACTGCTTCCACGAAGGGGACAGCATGCTGGTCATCGACCCCGAGCAGTGCATAGATTGTGGAATCTGCGTTCCGGAGTGCGCGGCGAAAGCCATTCTTCCGGACGCCGACTCGGAGCTTAAACAATGGGCGGCTTTCAATCGCAAATATGCCGAATTATGGCCGAGCATTACCAGCAAGGGCCACCCGCCGCAGGACGCGCCCGCATGGGATGGCGTCGCCGGCAAATTGCTGTCGGTATTCGGCACCCATGATCCCAGTACCGCTTGAGAGAAGGAGACGCAAGCATGGCGCTTTACAACACTGAAACCGTTTTGTCCGTCCATCACTGGAACGACACCCTGTTCAGCTTTCGCACGACACGGTCGGCTGCCCTGCGCTTTGAAAACGGGCATTTCGTAATGCTGGGCCTGGAGTGCGACAGCAAGCCGCTGGTTCGCGCTTACAGCGTAGCCAGCGCCAATTACGATTCATACCTGGAGTTTCTGAGCATCAAGGTGCAGAACGGCCCCTTGACCTCGAAACTGCAGCATCTCAAAGAGGGCGACCAGATCCTGGTTGGCAGCAAATCTGTCGGCACCCTGCTGATTGATGACCTGCTGCCCGGTGAAAACGCCTACCTCTTTGCAACAGGCACGGGCCTGGCCCCATTCTTAAGCATCGTCCAGGATCCGGCCCTATATGAACGGTTTGAGAAAGTCGTGCTCGTCCATAGTGTCAGGCGCTGCAGCGACCTGGCGTACGCAACGCAAATCACCAAAGAGCTTCCGCAGCATCCTTTGGTTGGAGACGAGGTCGCCCGGAAGCTGATCTACGTACCGACCGTCACCCGCGAACCTTTCCCCAACACCGAGCGCATCACGGAGATGATCGCCAGCGGCACGCTGAGCGACCTGACAGGGCTGCCGCCATTGAACGCGGAAACCGACCGCGCCATGCTGTGCGGCAGCACTGCCATGCTGGAAGATATCAGCGCCTTGCTGGACGGCCGGGGCTTTCGGGTTTCAGCACACCAAGGGGACCCCGGCCACTACGTAGTGGAACGCGCTTTTGCACAGCGATGATCATTACGGAATTGGTAATGATCATGATTCGGCCGGAATTGTGGCTTCCCGCGGCAGCCACTAAAGTATTTTCAACACTACAAGGAGACACTGCACCGTGAGCCAAGCCAACGCCATACCCGCGACACCCGGTCGATTTTCCCGTAGCCACGCCATACCGCTGGGCGACTCGCAACTGATTTTCATTTCGGGCTTATGCGCGAGCGGCGACACGCCTCCGGACACCGGCAAGCAGACTGAAATCATATTCGACCGCGTCCGTGCACTGCTGGCTGAATATGGCGCGGAAATGAAAGACATCGTCAAGCTAACCGTATTCCTGGCCGATATGCGCGACTACAGCAAGTACAACGCTGTGCGTAACCAAGTTTTTGCCGACGTACCAGTGCCGCCTACCAGTTCGGCCGTGGAAGCGAAGCTGGTTTCTCCGGAGTATCTGATAGAAATCGAAGGGATTGCTTTCGCTCCGAAGGCATCGGCCTAAGAGGGAGCCCATCCATGGAAACCAGCACCAGCACCGAAATTCAACAGTCCCTGGAGGCCTACGTCAACACGACGCTGGACGAGATATCTTCCGCCTGTACTCGCTGTGGCCGATGCGTCGAGGTGTGTCCGGTCGTTCCGTATGTCGGGCTGGCTGATGAGAACCCCAGCAATGTGGTCGCCGGGGTCATCGATTTTTCGCTCGGCCGGGCGTCCTTGGCGGATGCGTCCGCGACATGGATCAACAAGTGTAATGGCTGCGGGGACTGCATCCCTGCCTGTCCGGAGGGCGTCAACCCCAGGCAGTTGATCAGCCTCGCCGCGTCCCGAGTATCCGAGGTCAGGCAGGCTACCCCTTATGCCTTCCGCAAGATGGCACGTGCGATACGCATTATGGTCGGCATGCAGCTGATTCCAGATGACGTCGCGCGCTTGCTGCGCCCGCCCAAAGCGCGGGATGCCGATGTCGTCTTCTATACCGGCTGCAACCCCGTGCGCACTCCGCATGTGCTCTTCAACGCCATGACCATACTGGACGAGCTGGGCGTCGATTACGAAGTCATGGGCGGCACATCAGCGTGCTGCGGCGTCGTACACAGCAAATGGGAAGGCGATCTTAAATCCGGTGGGCGCATCACCGAAAGCACCCTGCAGCGCTTCGGCAACTTCAAGCCCGAGA
>JAEWEH010000032.1 GCA_023389535.1 Pseudomonadota bacterium | reverse complement strand
CATGCGGTTCAGTACGTAAAGCTGGCGCGTTTTTGCCCGTTCGAAGTTGGCGATGGGGTTGAAGCGCGAGGGAGCCTTGGGGATGCCCGCGAGCATGGCGGCTTCGGCGGGCGTGCCGGGTGCGGACTTGATGACAATTTCCTGAGCCATAGCCTGCTTGAATTCATCTTCAGTCAGGTAGCCCAGATTCTTCATGCGCGTCAGCACATAGACCTGGCGCGATTTCGCGCGCTCGAAGTTGGCGATCGGGTTGAAGCGCGAGGGGGCCTTGGGAATGCCCGCCAGCATCGCGGCTTCGGCCGGTGTGATATCGGCCAGCTGCTTGCCGAAATAGGTGCGCGATGCGGCCGCAAAGCCATAGGCGCGGTGCCCCAGGTAGATCTGGTTCATGTACAGATCCAGTATCTGGTCCTTGGTCAGCGTGGCCTCGATCTTGAAGGTCAGCAGAAGCTCGTAGAATTTACGGGTGTAGGTTTTTTCCGACGACAGATAGAAGTTCCGCGCCACCTGCATGGTGATGGTGCTGGCGCCCTGCGTCTTGGACATGTGGGTAAGGTTGGCCACGACGGCCCGCGCCACGCCCGCCCAATCTATGCCGCCATGCTGGTAAAAACGATCGTCTTCGGCTGATAGAATGGCCGATTTCATGACATCCGGAATTTCGTTGAAGCGCAGCACATTGCGGCGTTCTTCGCCGAATTCCCCGATCAGGACCTTGTCGGCCGTGTAGATGCGCAGTGGCACACGCGGTCGATAGTCGATCATCGCGGTGAGGTCGGGCAGGTTGGGCCAGGCCAGCGCCAGTGCCAGGGCGCCGAGCAGGGCGCCGCACAGGCCGAGTCCGGCCATGAATATGGCGGCTTTGACAAAAAAGCGGCCTATCCAGGATCCGGGTGCGCGGGGGCGATCTTGAGGGGATTGGGTAGAGGAACTCATCAGGGGCGATTTTAAGTCTAACCGCGATCAGACTATGATTTGCGCATCAGGTTTATGTAACCGAGTAATGCAGTGTAGCGGTGGGCGACGGGATTGCAAGTGGGATAATACATAAATGAATGACTCTTTACCTTTACCGGCTGACCGCGACAAGCCTATATTTTTAGTGGGCATGATGGGAGCGGGGAAAACCACCATAGGCCGGCATCTTGCGCGTGCCCTGGACAGGGAATTCGTCGATCTGGACCACGAGCTGGAAGCCCGCTGCGGGGTCAGGGTGTCTTTGATTTTCGACATTGAAGGCGAAGCCGGTTTCCGTAAGCGTGAGACCATCGCCCTGGACGAATGTTCCCAGCGCGCTGGTATTGTACTTGCTACCGGCGGCGGCGCAGTGCTGGCGCCCGAAAATCGCCGCTATCTGAAGGAACGCGGCACCGTGGTGTATCTGCGGGCCAGCGCCGCGGAACTGTTCCGGCGCGTGGCGCGCGACCGCAGCCGCCCCCTGCTGCAGACGGCCGATCCGGAAGCCCGCATCCGCGAACTGCTGGCCCAGCGCGAGCCGTTGTATGAAAGCGTCGCCCACCTGACTTTTGAAACAGGCTCGCTGCCGGTCGCCCAGGCCGTCCGGGCGCTGATTTCCATGCTGCAACACTACGAGGCCCTTCCATGATCACTGTGCACGTTGAAACGCCAGGTGCTTCCTACCCCATCCATATCGCGCCCGGCCGCCTCGACAGCTTAGCGCAAAGCATCCCGGCCGACGCCACGGCGGTGGCGATAGTCAGCAATCCGGCCATTTCGGCCCTGTACGGCAAGCGCGCTGAAGAGGCCTTGGCGCAGTCGGGCAAGCGCATCGTGCGCATAGAATTGCCCGAAGGCGAAGCCCACAAAGACTGGCAGACGCTGAACCTGATTTTCGACGGACTGTTACAAAACAGATTAGACCGCAAGGCGGTATTGGTGGCGCTGGGGGGTGGGGTGATCGGCGATATGTGCGGATTCGCCGCGGCCAGCTATATGCGCGGCATCCGCTTCGTACAGGTTCCCACCACGCTGCTTGCGCAGGTCGACTCATCGGTCGGCGGCAAGACGGCCATCAATCATCCGCTGGGCAAGAACATGATAGGTGCGTTCTACCAGCCGATTGCCGTAGAGATCGACACTGATGTATTGGCCACGTTGCCGGCCCGCGAAGTGTCTGCCGGGCTGGCCGAAGTCATCAAGTATGGCCTGATCATGGATGCGCCGTTCTTCGAATGGTGTGAACAGCATGCAGCCGATCTGCGCGCCCTGGAACCGCGGGCCATTGCCTACGCCATCCAGCGATCGTGCGAGCTCAAGGCGCAGGTCGTTTCGCAGGACGAGCGCGAGTCCGGCCTGCGTGCCATTTTGAATTTCGGCCACACCTTTGGCCATGCCATCGAAGCGGGGCTGGGTTACGGGGAATGGCTGCACGGCGAAGCCGTAGGCTGCGGCATGGTGCTGGCCGCGGAATTGTCCGCCGCGACGCAAGGCCTGCCGGCCGATGCGGTGCAGCGTGTGCGCGCCCTGGTGGAAGCCATAGGGTGCCCTGTAGTGCCGCCGGATATGGACGTGGATCGATGGATAGCGCTGATGCAGGTGGACAAGAAGACTGAAGGCGGGCAACTGCGTTTCGTGCTATTGCCTGAAATCGGCCGGGCCAATTTCGTCCCCGCGCCCATGGACGCCTTGCGGCGAGTGCTGGATCGCAAGGTTGCGGTCGGTCAGCTCTAAAGGCAGGCCCATGTTGGAGCTGGCGCCTTACGCTTGCAATCCCGATCATACACGCGGCCGCCTGCACACCGAGGCCCCGCCCGTCGGACGCAATCAATTCCAGCGCGACCGCGATCGCATCATCCATTGCAATGCCTTTCGGCTGCTGGAATACAAGACACAGGTTTTCGTGAACCACGAAGGCGACCTGTTCCGAACGCGGCTGACCCACAGTCTGGAAGTGGCGCAGATCGCCAGGACACTGGCCCGGAATTTAAGGCTGCACGAGGACCTGACGGAAGCCATTTCGCTGGCGCACGATCTGGGGCATACCCCGTTCGGCCATGCGGGGCAGGACGAATTGAACGCCTGCATGCGCGAACTGAGCCCCAAGGCGGGTGGCTTTGAGCATAACCTGCAAAGCCTGCGGGTGGTGGACGAGCTGGAAGAACGCTACGCCGCCTTCAATGGCCTGAATCTGTGCTTTGAAACCCGCGAGGGCATACTCAAGCACTGTTCGGTCAAGCATGCGCGGCTGCTGGGGGACGTCGGCGCGCGCTTCCTGTCGCGCTCGCAGCCCTCGCTGGAGGCGCAGATCGCCAACCTGGCGGATGAAATCGCCTACAACAACCACGATATCGATGACGGGCTGCGTTCGGGGCTGATTTCCATCGAACAGCTGCAGATGCTGGAGATATTCGCCACCCATCATGCTCAAGTGAAACGCAAGTATCCGCGGCTGGAAACGCGCAGGCTGATTGCGGAAATCATCCGGGCGATGATCAATACCCTGGTGGTGGACCTGACGGAAACCACATTGGCGAATATCGGCACGTACCAGCCCGATAGCGCCGACGCGGTACGCGCAGCCCCCCCGCTAGCGGCGTTCTCGGTGTCGATGCGTAGTCAGGCCGATGCCTTGAAGCGCTTTCTGCTCGACAACCTTTACAGGCATTATCGGGTCATGCGGATGACGACCAAAGCGCGCACCATCATCCGCGATCTCTTTGTGGCATTCCTGGACGACCCGCGGCTGCTAGCGGACGACCATAGGCGCGATGACGAAATCGCCCAGGCCCGGGCGATCGCCGATTACATCGCCGGCATGACCGATCGATATGCCATACGCGAGCATCGGCAATTATTCCGCATGGACTAGGCCAGTTACGGCCTCTTGTCGGACACATTGACACGCGCAATCACGTCTGATGCCTCGGCTGGGTGCGTCTGCGAAATTTACCGATTCAGGTCAGCAGCGGTTTCAAATAGCTGCCGGTGTGACTCGCGGGCGTCGCGGCGATGTCCTCGGGCCTGCCTTGAGCCACGATGCGACCGCCGCCGCTGCCGCCCTCGGGCCCCATGTCCACGACCCAGTCCGCTGTCTTGATGACATCCAGATTGTGCTCGATGATGACCACGGTGTTGCCGCTATCCACCAGCTTGCGCAGGACCTCCAGCAATAGCGCGATATCCTGAAAATGCAGGCCGGTGGTGGGCTCGTCCAGAATGTACAGCGTGCGGCCGGTGCTGCGCTTGGATAGTTCCAGAGACAGTTTCACACGCTGCGCCTCGCCGCCCGACAGCGTCGTTGCGCTCTGGCCCAGGCGCAGATACGACAAGCCCACATCCATCAGGGTATGCAGCTTGCGTGCAACCGTCGGTACGGCTTCGAAGTAGGCCAGCGCCTGCTCGACCGTCAGGTCCAGGACTTCGCTGATATTGCGACCCCGGTAGCGAATTTCCAGCGTTTCGCGGTTGTAGCGCTGGCCGCCGCACACGTCGCAAGGCACATACATGTCAGGCAGGAAATGCATTTCCACCTTGACTACGCCGTCCCCCTGGCAGGCCTCGCAGCGCCCGCCTTTCACGTTGAACGAAAAGCGGCCCGGGTCGTATCCGCGCGTGCGCGATTCCGGCACGCCGGCGAACAGTTCACGGATGGGTGTGAACATTCCCGTATAAGTGGCGGGGTTGCTGCGCGGGGTGCGCCCGATGGGGCTCTGATCGACATTGATGATCTTGTCGAAATTGCTTAAGCCTTCCAGGCTGTCATAGGGGGCCGGTTCGGTCTGGGCGCGATGCAGCTGCCGCGCCACTGCGACCGCCAGTGTGTCGTTGATCAGGGTCGACTTGCCCGAGCCCGATACGCCGGTGATGCAGACCAGCCTGCCCGCCGGGATGGCCAGGTCGACAGACTTCAGGTTATTCCCGCGACAGCCTTTGATTTCCAGGCGTGGCAGGTCCGGCGTGACGGGGCGTCGTGCCGGCAGCGCAATGCGGCGGGCCCCGCTTAAGTATTGCCCGGTCAGCGATGCAGGGTCCGCCGCCAGTTCGGTGGGGGTGCCCTGGGCCACGATCCTGCCACCATGTTCGCCAGCGCCAGGGCCCATATCCAGGACGAAGTCCGCAGACCGTATCATGTCTTCGTCATGTTCCACCACAATGACGCTATTGCCCAGATCCCGCAAATGCTGCAAGGTGTGGATCAATCGATCGTTGTCGCGCTGATGCAGGCCGATGGACGGTTCATCCAGCACATACATCACCCCGGTCAGACCCGAACCTATCTGGCTGGCCAGGCGTATGCGTTGCGCCTCGCCGCCGGAAATGGTGTCGGCGCTGCGATCCAGCGACAAATAATTCAAGCCCACATTGTTCAGAAACTGCAGGCGGGATTCGATTTCCCGCACAATGCGGTCAGCGATTTCCTTTTTTGCGCCGGCCAGGGAAAGCGCCTGGAACCATGCCAGACAGGCCGATAAAGACAAGGCCTCCACTTCGAAGATCGCCTTTCCGCGGCGCTGGCCTTCCCCGGCTTCGTCGCCGATCAGCACATGGCGCGCTTCGGCGCGCAAGCGCGAACCCCCGCATTCCGGGCAGGTCTTGCTGTGCCGGTATTTGCCCAGTTCTTCGCGCACTGCGCTGGAATCGGTTTCGCGCCAGCGCCTTTCCAGGTTGGGGATGATGCCTTCGAAGGGATGTTTCTTGACTGTGCTGCGGCCTTTCTGGTTCAGATAGAGAAAAGAAATTTCTTCATCGCCCGAGCCATAGAGCACGCGCTGCCGGACTTCTTCAGGCAAATCTTCAAACGGTGTATCCAGGTCGAAGCCATAGTGCGCGGCCAGGCTGGTCAGCAAAGTATGGGTGAAGGCATTGCGCCGGTCCCAGCCGCTGACAGCGCCGCTGGCAAGGCTGAGCTCCGGAAACGCGACCACGCGCTTCGGATCGAAGAAGTCCACACAACCCAGGCCATCGCAGCGCGGACAGGCGCCCACCGGATTATTGAAACTGAACAGGCGCGGCTCCAGTTCGGTCAGGCTATGTTGGCACACCGGGCACGCATAGCGGCTGGAAAAAGCCTGTTCATCGCCGCTGTCCATATTCAGCGCGATCGCGCGGCCCTCGGCCAGCTTCAGCGCGGTTTCAAAGCTTTCCGCCAGGCGCTGCTGGCTTTCCGGCTTGATGCGCAGGCGATCCACCACCACATCGAAATCATGTTTTTCCGTCTTCTTCAGCGGCCCCAATTCATCCAGGGACACCATTTCGCCATTGACGCGCAGGCGCACGAAGCCTTGCGCCTGCAGGCTGGCGGATTCCTCTTCGAAACTGCCTTTGCGCGAACGCGCCAATGGAGCCAGGATGGCAAGCCGGGTATCGGGGGCCCAGGCCAGTACTTTGTCGACCATCTGGCTGACGCTTTGCGCTTGCAGCGGCAGGCCATGGTCCGGGCAATACGGGGTGCCAACGCGTGCGTACAATAGGCGCAGGTAGTCGTGGATTTCCGTAATCGTCCCTACCGTGGAGCGGGGATTGTGGCCGGCGGATTTCTGCTCAATGGAAATGGCGGGCGACAGCCCTTCGATCAGGTCCACGTCCGGCTTGTCCATCAGTTGCAGGAATTGCCGCGCATAAGCCGAAAGGCTTTCCACATAGCGACGCTGGCCTTCCGCGTACAGTGTGTCGAAGGCCAAAGATGATTTTCCGGACCCCGATAGCCCGGTCACGACCACGAGCTTGCGGCGCGGCAGGTCCACGGAGATGTTCTTTAGATTATGCGTTCTGGCGCCCCGGATGCGTATCGCTTCCATCAGCTTTAGGTCAAGGTCTTTCAAAGGCTAACTTGTTACTATAACGCGCGACCCGATTCCGCGCGCCGGCGCCAGCCGGCCCTGGCGTCAGGTCCGAACCGGCACAGTGCCGTCAACCTACAGAGTTTTTATGAGTTCCCCAGCCGCCCAACCTGGTCATTCCCCACGGACCAAGCTCAAGCTGACGCCTACCGAACGGCGGGCCAGCATCACCCTGGCCCTGTTGTTCGCAAGCAGGATGTTGGGCTTATTCCTGCTGACGCCGATTTTTGCCGTGGCGGCACAGTCCATACCGGGTGGCAATGACCCGGCGCGCGTGGGCCTGGCCCTGGGCGCTTATGGGTTGACCCAGGCGGTGCTGCAGATTCCGCTGGGCATGGCTTCGGATCGCTATGGGCGCCGGCCCGTCATTGTCGCGGGCATGCTGCTGTTCATTATTGGAGGGGTCATCTGCGCCTTCGCCGAGAACGTCAATTGGATCATCGTCGGCCGTACCATCCAGGGCCTGGGGGCAGTGTCCGCAGCCATTACGGCATGGGTGGCCGATGCCACCCGCCCGGAAGTACGCACCCGCGCGATGGCCATGGTGGGCGGCTCCATCGGCATTTCTTTCGCGGTTTCGCTGGTGCTGTCGCCGATGCTGGTGGGCGAATTTGGCCTGTCCGGGCTGTTCTGGGCCATCAGCGTGCTGGGCTTCGTCTGCCTGCTGATCGCCTGCTTCGTCGTTCCGGTCGTGCCGCTGGCCAAGACGCCCATCGTACAAGCCCGACCACGCGATGTGCTGTCGCATATCGATTTGCTGCGTCTGAATTTCGGCGTCTTTTGCCTGCACTTCATCCTGATGGCGCTATTCATCGTGGCGCCCGGCCTGCTCTCGCAGTTGGGCGGCTATACGTCGGCGAATCTGTGGGAAGTGTATCTGCCGATCATTTTGCTGTCCTTCGTCCTGATGGTGCCGGCGGTGTTCTACACCGAAACCCGCCGCGCCCACAAGATCGCCCTGGAAGCGGCGGTCGCGGGTCTGGGTGTCGTGCTGGCGCTGATGCCGCTGGCCAGCCACAGTTTCTTCGCCACGGTTGCGCTGCTTATCGGTTTTTTCATCGCCTTCAATATTCTTGAAGCCTTGCAGCCGTCGCTTGTGTCGCGCGTGGCGCCGCCCGAATACAAAGGCCTGGCCTTGGGTTTCTATAACACGGCCCAGTCCCTGGGGGTGTTTCTGGGGGGCGCCATGGGCGGGCTGCTGGCGTCCGCAGACCGCGTTTCCGCGGTGTTCCTGCTTGCGGCCGCCCTGGCGTTCGCCTGGTTTTTGACCGCGCGCGGATTCAAGGACCAGTACTGAAAGACAGGGCAAATCCAGCCATCGTGCTTCTACCTGCTTGGCTGGCGGTCGCCGCGGTAATGTTCGATAATGATGTTAATCAGAAATTCTCAAGTTAAAAGGTATTGTCATGGCATCCGTCAACAAAGTCATACTCGTCGGCAACCTCGGGCGCGATCCGGAAGTGCGCTACAGCCCTGATGGCGCCGCGATCTGCAATGTATCCATTGCCACGACCTCGCAATGGAAAGACAAGGCCACGGGCGAACGCCGCGAAGAAACCGAGTGGCACCGTGTCGTGTTCTATAACCGCCTGGCCGAAATCGCCGGCGAATACCTGCGCAAGGGCCGTTCGGTCTACGTGGAAGGACGCCTTAAAACCCGCAAGTGGCAAGACAAGGATACCGGCCAGGACCGCTACAGCACCGATATCGTAGCTGACCAGATGCAAATGCTGGGCGGCCGCGAAGGCGGCGAATCCGCAATGGGCGGCGGCGACTACAACCAGGCGCCGGCCCAACAGCAGCAGCGCAGCCAGCGCCCGGCCCAGCCACGCCCGGCCGCACCCCAGGCGGCTCCGGCAGCAAACCTGGCGGATCTGGACGACGATATTCCGTTCTAAGGCGCTGTGGTTCGCTCCGGCAGCCCGGCCTGAACCGCCATTGGGGTCGCCGTCGCGCCATTAACGGCGTAGCCCTGCGGATTGCTTTGCTGCCATCGCCAACCGTCGGCACACATCTGCTCCAGCGAACGGCGCGCCTTCCAACCCAGGCTGCGGACCGCCTGCTCCGGATCGGCCCAGATGGCGTCAATGTCGCCAGGCCGCCGTGCTGCGATGTTCAAGGGCACGCGCAGGCCGCTTACGCGTTCAAATGTATGCACGAGATCCAGTACGCTGACGCCCCGGCCGGTGCCCAAGTTCAATGTCAGGCAGCCGTGCGCTTGAAGCGCGTGCTCCAAAGCCAGGACGTGGCCTTCAGCCAGGTCCATGACGTGCAGATAATCGCGCACGCCGGTGCCATCCGGTGTGTCGTAATCGTTGCCGAATACGGAAAGATGGATGCGGCGCCCTGCCGCCACCTGCGTGATGTACGGGAATACGTTCGCCGGTTCCCCGAGGGGACATTCGCCGATGTGGCCGCTGGCATGTGCCCCGATAGGATTGAAGTAGCGCAGAATCGCCAATCCTAAGCCTGGATCGGCCCGACTTAGGTCGCGCAGCATGTCTTCGATGACCAGCTTGGTTCGGCCGTACGGATTCGTGGGGCGGAGCGCGGCTTGTTCTGTTACCGGGACCGCATCCGGATGGCCGTAGACCGTAGCGGAAGAGCTGAAGACGAGGCTGCGCACATGATGCGTTTGCATTGCACGCAGCAAACGGACCGATGCGCATACATTGGAATCATAAT
>JAEWEH010000344.1 GCA_023389535.1 Pseudomonadota bacterium | reverse complement strand
GCGGTGCAGGCAGGTTGCTGAGCAGCAGCTTGCCGATTGCGGTGCAGTGCAGGGGGACTTCGCTGCCTGGTTCCAGGCGCAACGATAAAGGCCACTGAGCTTCGACCCTATCGATATAGCGGATTCGACCCGAAGCAATGGCGCCCACATTGCAGGTCTCCTGGGTCCGACCTGAAAGCTCGCGCAGGATTTCATGGGACGGCCCGCGTTGCGTAGCGTGGGCGATGACGTTCAGGGCCAGCTTCAGCAGGCGGTCGCCTTCAATGAGTTGGCGCTGCTTCAAATCCCGCTTCAAGAAATTCAGGCGTACCAGGTGGCTCAGGATGCGATTGGTAGTGGGGCGGGGCAGCTTCAGTTCATCGGTGATGTGGGCTGCCGATGGCGGATAGGGGGAGCTCATTACCATTTCCAGCACATCCAGGGCCTTGGATAGAGCGCCCGCGTTGCTGGTATCGGCGCCTTCCGCGGTTTTACGTTTCATGGGAACGGTGGGTATGGTGTCAGACATATGTTTCTAAAAGTCATTCGCTGCGGCCGGCCCAGTTTGGCCTTGAATTACCTTGGGGTCAAGCAAGCCGGCGCAAGGCGGACGCATCGTGCACGTGGAAACAACTTGAGGGCCGGGCTTTCTTGCCGCGAGTCAGCTCGCGAAATCGCTTGTTTGCAGATCAGTATGTGATATTATAAAAATCATATAACGATACAACACAATAATTTTAAGCAGATAGACGAGACAACCCTGCGCTTCTTGAAGTACCGGCAGCTTTTAGTGTAAGGACGCTACAGCCCTCAACGAAGGGCAGGAGGACGGCTCCATGGCATTTCGGACAGCAGGCTTCAGAACAGCGGCCATCATGTGCAGCATGGGGGCGCTATGAGACCAACCGTAGGCTTTATCGGGCTGGGCACCATGGGCGGCCCCATGGCCGGGCATCTTGCACAGGCCGGTTTCCGCGTACAAGGCTACGATCTGGACGCCAGCCGCACGGCTGCGCTGGAAGACGCTGGCGGGCATGCTTGTACCGGTATGGCGCAGGCTTGCGAAGGGGCGGACGTGTTGATCACCATGCTGCCCAAAGACGAGCATGTGCGCGCGGCCTTGCTGGGCGAGCAAGGGGTGGTCGCGCATGCCCGGCGTGGCGCCTTGGTGCTGGAAATGAGCACCATCCTGCCGCGCACCAGTATGGACATTGCCGCGGCCCTGAACGCGCAGGGCCTACGCATGGTAGACGCCCCGGTCGGCCGCACGCCTGCCGATGCCCATGCGGGCAAGTTGTTGGTCATGGCGGGCGGAACATCTGATGATGTGAACGAGGCGAGGCCGATATTCGATGCCTTCGCCGATAAAGTATTGCACATGGGCCCGCTGGGCAGCGGCATACGCATGAAAGTCGCCAATAACTATATGTCTATGGTCAGCATGGTACTGACCGCCGAGACACTCACCATGGCGGAGAAAGCGGGCATACACATCGCCGCTGCGGTGGAAGTCCTGCAGAACACCGCCGCAGGCCGCGGGCAGATCAATGTCAACTATCCCAGGAAAGTACTGGCGGGCGATGTCACGCCCGATTTCCCGCTGTCGTTGGGGCATAAAGATTTGTCGCTGGGTTTGAGCCTGGGCCACGAGCTCGGTACGCCTCTATTTTTGGGAGCCAGCGCGCTGGAGCTATTCGGCATGGCTCCAGCCTTGGGGCGTGCTGACCAGGATTGCACTGCCATGCTGCTGATTCTGCGCCAACTGGCAGGAATGGGGCCCTGGCCTGACATGTCACCTGCCGCAGACGCGGCACCCACCAGTCCTGCTTCAGGGCCACAGTAGTCGCTTCATTATCCATAGTATTCAGGAGATGCCGCCATGGGCGAAATTGCCATTGAGTATTTAAAGAAGGCCGATCGGACGCCTGAGACGGAATCGGGCCGGGCCCGACAAGTGGTAGAACAAATGCTGGGCACGATCGAGGCCGGGCGGGAGCAAGCGGTTCGCGACTACGCCTTGAAGCTGGATAACTGGAGCGGTGACATTATCCTCAGTCGCGATGACATTGAGCGCCGTATCCGGGATGTGCCGGAATCGGACAAACGGGATATCGACTTCGCTGCCAGGCAAGTGCGCGAATTCGCGTTGCTGCAGAAGGCCTCCTTGACGGAGTTCTCGGCCGAGCTTGAATCGGGGGTCATGGCAGGCCAGCGTGTCATACCCGTGAACGTCGCGGGCTGCTACGTGCCCACGGGTCGTTATGCACACATTGCCTCCGCCTACATGAGTGTGACAACCGCCAAGGCCGCGGGCGTCGGAACGATAGTGGCCTGCTCTCCGCCGTATATGGGTCAGGGCATCCATCCCCACGTGCTGTACGCGCTGAAGGTGGCTGGCGCCGACATCATCATGACCCTGGGTGGCGTTCAGGCCATCGCCGCCATGGCCTACGGTTTGTTCACCGACAAACCGGCCGACATCATCGTCGGGCCGGGCAATAAATTCGTGGCCGAAGCCAAGCGTACACTCTTCGGCAAAGTGGGCATCGACGTATTTGCGGGCCCCTCAGAGGTCGCCATCATTGCCGATGACACCGCGGATCCCCAGATCGTGGCCTCCGACTTGGTCGGCCAGGCCGAGCATGGGCACGAGTCGCCGGCTTGGCTGTTCACGACATCGGAAACGCTGGGCCGCAAAGTGATGGATTTGGTGCCCGGCCTGATTGATCGCCTGCCTCCCACAGCGCGCGATGCGGCGGGAGCGGCCTGGCGAGACTATGGGGAAGTCATCCTTTGCAAGACACGCGAAGATGCCGCAGCGATCTCTGACCGTTATGCGTCCGAGCATCTGGAAGTGCATGCTCGGGACCTGGACTGGTGGCTGGGCAGGCTGACCTGTTACGGCTCCCTGTTCTTGGGCGAGGAAACCACGGTCGCTTTCGGCGACAAGGCCAGTGGTCCGAACCACATCTTGCCCACCAAGGGCGCGGCGAGGTATTCAGGCGGGCTATCGGTGCACAAGTTCATGAAGACCCTGACTTGGCAACGCATGACGCGCGACTCGGCCCGGCAAGTGGCTGCGGTTACCGCCCGCCTGTCGCGCCTGGAGGGCATGGAAGCGCACGCCAGGACGGCTGATGACCGACTGAATAAATACTATCCTTCAGAAGCGTTTGACAAAGGCAAGGCTGTGACGGTGTGACACTCGCCGGCAACGCATCCAAGCCTGCTGTACAGACTCATTTCCCCCGTACGGAAGTGCGGAGCCCGAGGAGCCAACCCGGATGGACATCCAGAAACTCTTTGACTTGACTGGGCGCACGGCGCTGGTGACTGGCGGCAATTCAGGGTTGGGCGAAGCCATCGCCCGGGCCCTGGGCCTGGCAGGGGCGCGTGTCGTGCTGGCGGCGCGGCGCGAATTGGAGCTGCAATCGGCGGCTGAACGCATGCAGGCCGATGGCATCGACGCGGCCTGGCAGGTATGCGACCTGGCCCACACTCACCGTATACCGGACGAGGCTGCGGCTATTGCGGGCCGGCACGGCCGCATCGATATCCTGGTCAATGCCGCAGGCGTCAATTTGCGTCAGGCCTTTGCCGATATCACGCCGGAAACCTGGAACCGCCAGTTGGCCCTGCATTTGGGCGCCCCGTTTTTCCTGACTCAGGCACTGGCCCCGGCCATGAAACAGCGCGGCTGGGGGCGCATCGTCAACATCGCCTCGTTGCAGTCCTACCGGGCATTCGCCAATAGCGCTCCCTACGGTGCCGGCAAGGGCGGCGTGGTGCAGCTGACGCGCGCCATCGCCCAGGAATGGTCTGCGCATGGCATTACTTGCAACGCGATAGGGCCAGGCTTTTTCCGCACCCCCTTGACCGAGGCGGTTTTTGCCAACCCCGAACTCGCTGCACGCAATGCGGCCCTGACGTGTGCGGGCCGCAACGGCGAACTGACAGACATGTATGGGCTGGCGGTATTCCTGGCCAGCGACGCTTCGTCCTACATCACGGGGCAGACCATCATGATAGACGGCGGCTACACGGCCAGATAAGGAGCCCATTATGCGAGCCCTGGTTTACGCAGAGCCCAATCGGATGGAAATTCAGGACCGGCCTTATCCTGCACTGATGCCCGACGAGGTCGTGCTGAAAATCGATGCTGTCGGCATTTGCGGGTCCGACCTGCATGCCTATCACGGGCACGATCCGCGCCGTCAGCCCGGGCTGGTGTTGGGCCACGAGCTGGCGGGCACCATTGTCGATAGTTCCCTGGCCGGCATCAGGCCCGGCACACGCGTGACCGCCAATCCGCTCATCACCTGCGGCCGCTGCGAATATTGCGTGCAAGGGCGCGATAATCTGTGCAGCAACCGGACTATGGTGGGCATGACGCGCCCGGGCGCTTTTGCCGAATTCATGTCCATACCCGCGTCGTCGCTGGTAGACCTGCCGCAGGAACTGGACCCCGTTCGCGCCGCGCTGACCGAGCCCGCCGCTACCGCTTTGCATGCCCTGAATCTATCGATGCGGGCATTGAACCGTCCCTTGCCGGAATGCCGCAGCCTGGTGGTGGGAGGCGGCGCCATTGGCCTGTTATCCGCCTTGCTGTTGAAGGCCTACGGTTGCCGGGATGTGGTCTTGGCCGAGGTCAACCCGCTAAGAAGGCGATCGGCCGAACGGCATGCGGGCTGTGTCCCGCTCAACCCACTGGAAAAGATGCCCCCCGAAAACAGCTTTGATTTTGTGATTGACGCAGTGGGTGGTGCTAAAACCCGCGGCATGGCGCTCGCCGCCGTCAAGCCGGGTGGCGTGGTGATGCATATCGGGCTGCAGGACTGGGCCAGCGAGATCGACATGCGCAAGCTCACGCTCGCGGAAATCACTTTGCTGGGTACCTACACATACACCACGGCCGACCTGCGGGCGACGGTCAAAGCATTGCATAGGGGGATCTTCGGCGACCTGGACTGGGTCGAAACCCGCCGTCTGGACGACGGCGCAGCCGCATTCAATGACTTGGCCGAGGGCCGTGCGGCGTCAGCGAAGATCGTGTTGCTGCCGTAATGGGGACAAAGATTTAATAGGCCCAGGTCAAGGCCTCGCTGGCTGTCGCGCGGACTGGCTCATCTGTTTGGGACGCAGTCCGGCTATGGCGACAGCCATTGTTCAATAGCGTTTGATGTTGAGGGCTTCATGCTCAATCCCCACGAAATACAGCACTGCGGGATCATGGCGCTCATTGGACAGCTCCATGGGGCGCCTTATTGCCCACGAGCGGGGAAGGGCTGTCAGCGTGGAGGTGGAGCGGTGGACCCCCGCACAATCAGCTCTGCCTCGAACTCGGTGTGATCGGAAACGTGTTTGCCCTCCAATACGGATACCAGATAATCGGCTGCGGCCACGCCCATTTCTATTGCCGGAACACGTACGGTCGTA
>JAEWEH010000310.1 GCA_023389535.1 Pseudomonadota bacterium | reverse complement strand
GGCCGAAGCTTGTGGACACCGCCGCGCCGTCCGATGTTTTCAATACCGCCCTGCCTTCGAAGGGCATGACGGCGTCCATCCCCGCGACGCCATCGCCGTCGATGGCACGCACCAGCAGATAATGCGTGCCGGGGCCCGGTGCGGCGTACTGCACGGGGGGAGCGCTGAATTGCCGGCTGGAGAACAAACGGGCGCCGCCGGGGTCGGCCGCTACCCTGACCAAGTAGGCATCCGCACCCGGCACCGGAGGAAAGGACAGGGTGTTCCCGTTATGGTCGGGCGCCGTTTGGGGCAGATGCGGGGCGGGCAGCAAGGGGCGCACTCCCAGGAACTTGCCGCCGGAGTCCACGGCGGCGCCTTGCCCTTGCCGGAGCGTGGCACCCTGGCCGGCGCCCGAGCCCAGCCGGGCCGAACCGGCGAGCACTTCGCTTTGGGCGCCATTTTCGCGGGCATGCACGCGCAGCCGTGTACCGCGCACGCCGGTAATGCTGACGGGTGTGCGCACTTCGAAGCGGCCGACCCCGGTATCCGCTGGAGCAACTTCCGATTCCAGCGAGCCACGCTCCATGATGAAAATGGTGTCGGTCAGGCCGGTGCCCTTGAAGACCCGCAGGCGCTCAATATGCAGGGAAGACTGCGCGGGGATGGTGAGGGTGCTGTTGTCGGCCAGTGTCAGTGTGGCAAAGCCGTCGGCGCCACTGGCCACGGCATCGCCTTCGCCCACTTGGTCGGCCATGCGCAGGGCCCTGCCGTTCAGGTCCACCTTGCCCGCTATGTGGGTGACCTGCGCCTGCGACGGGATTTCCGGGATCAGGGAGAAGGGTATCTTGAGCACACGGCCGATCGGCAGCCGCGTCGGATCGGCGACCGCGTTGAGGGACTGCAGCGTCGGCCAATGATGAGAACCGTCCGTGAATCGTTGAGACAGATCGATGAGGGTGTCGCCCGCGGCGACCCGATACAGGAAATCATCGCCGTCCGCGCCCGCGGGCTGCGCCCAGCCCGGGGTTGCAATGAAGCCATGGCAGGCCAGCGCCGCCAGCATGAGCAAGCGCCGGGAAAAGCAAAAGCGGGAAATCATGGGGTGTCAGTGGTAAGGGGGGTGTTGGTCAGCTCGAGCCGATAGCCCAGCGCGTAGGATACGTTAAGGCGCACGCCATGTTCCGGCCGCAGCTGCAGCTTGCGCCGGATGTTCGAAAGATGGGTATCCAGGGTGCGCGAGGTGGCGGGGATGTCCCGGTTCCATACACTGCTGCTGAGCACATCGCGGGAAAACAGCCGGCCGGGGTTGCGGAACAGTAAAAGCGCCAATTCGTATTCTTTGGGCGCCAGTTCCACCTTCTGGCCATTCAGCAAAATGGCATCAGCGCCGGGATCGATGCGATAAGCGCCGCAATCAAAAGGCGGTTCATGCTGCGCGATGGGTTTCAGCCGCCGCAGCATGGCTTCGACGCGTGCGGTCAGCTCGCCTGCGCGGATGGGCTTGCTTATATAGTCGTCGGCCCCGGCCCGCAAGCCCGCAACCAGGTCTTCTTCCAGGCTGCGGCTGGTCACGAAGATGACAGGCAGGGCATGGCCCAGATTGGCGCGTATCCATCTGACGATGTCCAGTCCGCTGATGTCGGGCAATTCCCAGTCGACCAGGACCATATCGAAGCCGCGATCGCGCGGCAGGCGGGACAGCAATTCCTTGCCGGTGGCGAACAGGGTGCAGTCATGGCCGGCCTGCGCAAGTATCTGTTTGATGAGCCGAGCCTGATCCAGATCGTCTTCGACGGATGCAATGTTCATAGGAAGAAACAGTAAGCGACGTGGTCGGAAGGGGGGATGTAACTATAACCATGCGTATCAGTGGTGAGGTAATGTTACGATAATGACGCCGGGTCTCCAAATGACCGTGGTCAATTTGCCGCGTGGGCGCCCCTTGAATGCAGGTCCGGGCCCAGCGCGCCGCCATGCCTTGACCTAAGGCGCGAAGCTATGCTACGATGGCGAGCTTGCTTATAGGAAGGTTTTGCCAACCATTCCCTTAGGCAACCTTAGGCGGCACACAAAGCTTTAGCGTATGAAAATAGCGCTACATTTTTGTCTAGCCAGCAAGACCCGCTCTTTTACGTTATTTCGTGTCAGGCGGTTATTGCGTAACCGCCTTGAATCCATCAGTACGCAAGTACACGTAATTCGTAAAACAGGATGCGTAAAGGTCATGCCAACCATTAGCCAACTCGTGCGCAAGCCGCGCGAAGTCAGTCGCGCAAGCAGCAAGAGCCCCGCGCTCGAAAATTGCCCACAGCGCCGTGGTGTCTGCACTCGTGTGTACACCACTACCCCCAAGAAGCCAAACTCGGCCCTGCGTAAGGTCGCCAAGGTTCGCCTCACCAACGGTTTCGAAGTCATTTCGTATATCGGCGGCGAAGGCCACAACCTGCAAGAGCACTCCGTGGTGCTGGTGCGCGGCGGTCGTGTCAAGGACTTGCCGGGTGTGCGCTACCACATCGTTCGCGGTTCTCTGGACCTGCAAGGCGTCAAGGATCGCAAGCAGTCGCGCTCCAAGTACGGTGCCAAGCGCCCCAAGAAAGCCTAAGTTTTTTCCCGTCCAGCAAGCCTGGGCAAATGAGTGCAGCCATGGGCTCCGCCCATCGCATGTAAGTGGCCATTCCGATGAATGGTCGTGGCCGCAATAGCGGTTCAACTGAACTGTCACAAGGAAGTAAAAATGCCTCGTCGTCGCGAAGTTCCCAAACGTGAAATTCTCCCCGATCCCAAGTTTGGCAGCGTAGAGCTCGCCAAATTCATGAACGTTGTTATGTTGTCTGGTAAGAAAGCTGTTGCCGAACGTATTATCTACGGCGCTTTCGACCAGATCCAGGCTAAAACTGGCAAAGAGCCTATCGAAGTGTTCAACACCGCGATTAACAACATCAAGCCTGTCGTTGAAGTGAAAAGCCGCCGTGTAGGTGGTGCGAACTATCAAGTGCCGGTTGAAGTGCGCCCTGTGCGCCGCCTGGCCCTGGCCATGCGCTGGCTGCGCGAAGCAGCCAAGAAGCGTGGCGAGAAATCGATGGATCTGCGCCTGGCCGGTGAATTGCTTGACGCCTCCGAGGGCCGCGGCGGGGCAATGAAGAAGCGTGAGGACACGCACAAGATGGCAGAGGCCAACAAGGCATTCAGCCATTTCCGTTGGTAATCTAAGGACACTATTATCATGGCCCGCAAAACCCCAATCGAGCGCTATCGCAATATTGGTATTTCCGCGCACATCGATGCCGGGAAAACCACCACGACCGAGCGCATTCTGTTCTATACCGGCGTCAACCACAAGATTGGCGAAACCCATGAAGGCTCGGCCACCATGGACTGGATGGAACAGGAACAAGAGCGCGGCATCACCATCACGTCGGCCGCCACGACGGCGTTCTGGCGCGGCATGGCGGGCGACCGCCCTGAACACCGCATCAACATCATCGACACCCCGGGACACGTGGACTTCACCATCGAAGTCGAGCGCTCCATGCGCGTGCTGGACGGCGCCTGCATGGTGTATTGCGCCGTGGGCGGCGTGCAGCCGCAGTCGGAAACCGTATGGCGCCAAGCCAACAAGTACGGCGTGCCTCGCCTGGCGTTCATCAACAAGATGGACCGCACCGGCGCGAACTTCTTCAAGGTCTATGACCAGCTGAAGGTCCGCCTGAAGGCCAACCCTGTGCCCATCGTGATCCCCATCGGCGCGGAAGACACCTTTACCGGCGTCGTCGACCTGATTCGCATGAAGGGCATCGTCTGGGACGAAGCCAGCCAGGGCACCAAGTTCGAATACGTCGACATCCCCGCCGAGCTGGTCGATCAAGCCAATGAATGGCGCGAAAAGCTGGTCGAGTCGGCCGCCGAAGCGAACGAAGAGCTCATGAACAAATACCTGGAAACGGGCGAGCTCACCGAAGCCGAGATCAACCTGGGCTTGCGCACGCGCACCATCGCCGGTGAAATCCAGCCCATGCTGTGCGGCACCGCCTTCAAGAACAAAGGCGTGCAGCGCATGCTGGACGCGGTCATCGACTACCTGCCTTCGCCGGTGGACATCCCCCCGGTCCAGGGCCTGGACGACGACGGCAACGAAATCAGCCTGCCCGCCTCCGACGACGCCAAGTTCTCGGCGCTGGCATTCAAGCTGATGAGCGACCCGTTCGTGGGCCAGCTGACTTTCGTGCGCGTGTACTCGGGCGTGTTGCATTCGGGCGAGACCGTCTACAACCCGGTCAAGGGCAAGAAGGAACGCATTGGCCGCATCCTGCAGATGCATGCCAACAACCGTGCTGAAATCAAGGAAGTTCTGGCCGGCGACATCGCTGCCGTGGTGGGCCTGAAAGACGTCACGACCGGCGAAACGCTGTGCGACGTGGGCCAGCACATTCTGCTGGAACGCATGGAATTCCCCGAGCCCGTGATTTCGCAGGCCGTGGAACCCAAGACCAAGGCCGACCAGGAAAAAATGGGTATCGCCTTGTCGCGCCTGGCGCAGGAAGATCCTTCCTTCCGCGTGCGCAGCGACGAAGAATCGGGCCAGACCATCATTTCCGGCATGGGCGAATTGCACCTGGAAGTTCTGGTCGACCGCATGCGCCGTGAATTCGGCGTCGAGGCCAATGTCGGCAAGCCACAAGTGGCTTACCGCGAAACCATCCGCAAGACCTGCGAGGAAGTCGAAGGCAAGTTCGTCAAGCAGTCCGGCGGCCGCGGCCAGTACGGTCACGTCGTCCTCAAGCTCGAGCCTCTCGAGCCGGGCGGTGGCTACGAATTCGTCGACGCGATCAAGGGCGGCGTGGTGCCACGCGAATACATCCCTGCGGTCGACAAGGGTATTCAGGAAACCCTGCCCGCCGGTGTGGTGGCAGGCTATCCGGTGGTGGACGTCAAGGCCACGCTGTTCTTCGGT
>JAEWEH010000296.1 GCA_023389535.1 Pseudomonadota bacterium | reverse complement strand
CGGATCCCGTATCGTCATCGAGAAGTGAGCTTTCATGAAACTGAGGCGCAAGCGCTTTCGCTCTATCGTGCTGGGCTGCGTCCTCGCCGCCTGCGCTGTCATACTGCTTACCTACTGCCTAAGCAGCACGGGCGCCGCCGCACGCCTGATCCATACTGAAGCTTCCGAATTCGCTCCCGTCCTGGTTTTCGAAGAATATGGCCAGCGTTGCATGAACTTCAACACTATCGAAGACAACGGGCGGCAGACCTGCTTTGACTTGCAAGAACCCGACAAGATGGTGTTCACCTACACGCGCATGATGACGAGCGCACTGTTCGTGAAGCCTGATCCCGCCAATATCCTGATCGTTGGCCTGGGCGGCGCGACGATGCAGCGAGCACTGCACAAAATACTGCCGGAAACCACCATCGACAGCGTTGAAATCGACCCGGCCGTCGCACGCGTCGCCGAACAATACTTCGGATACAAGCAAGGCCCGCGGCAGCGCCTTTTCATCGAGGATGGTCGGGCCTTCATAGAGCGGGCTCATCGGGAAGGACGCCAATACGACATGGTGATGCTGGATGCATTCGATGTGGACTACATCCCCCCGCATCTGCTGACCCGCCAGTTCCTGGAGGAAGTGCGCGCCATCCTGTCGCCCGACGGAGTCCTGGTGGCCAACACCTTCACCCGCAGCCGCATGTACGACCGCGAATCGGCCACGTATGCAGCCGTATTCGGCGATTTTTTCAACTTGCGGGCGGGCAACCGGGTGATCATCGCCAGCCGCGGGCCGCTGCCCGAACAAGCCGTCCTGGCCACGAACGCCACAGCCCTGACGGATACGCTGGCGCCTTTCGGCATTGATGCGGAGCGCGAATTGCTGCGATTTTCTACAGTACGCGACTGGAACCAGGACGCCGCTGTACTCAGCGATTAATATTCAGGGCTGCCACGACATGCATGCCGACATCACGGACCTGCAATCCCTGTTCATCGCCGACGTTCCCCTGATGGACGTCCGCGCCCCGATCGAATTCCACAAGGGTGCATTTCCCAATGCCGTGAACCTACCCTTGATGAGCGACGAAGAGCGCCACCGCGTAGGCATCTGCTATAAGCAGCAGGGGCCGGATAAGGCCCTGGCCCTGGGACATCGCCTGGTGTCCGGAACGATTAAGGCGGACCGGCTTGCTGCCTGGATCGATTTCACTCGCGCACACCCGCAAGGCGTCCTGTACTGTTTTCGGGGCGGCCAGCGCTCGGCCATCGTGCAGCAGTGGCTGCTGGCAGAAGGTGTGCACTACCCGCGCGTGGCGGGCGGGTACAAGGCCATGCGCAGCTTCCTGCTCGAGACGCTGGATACTGCAGCGGCACAATACCGGCACACGATCCTGGGCGGCCTGACGGGCAGCGGCAAGACCGAGGTATCGACAAGACTGACCCATGGTGTCGACCTTGAGGGCCTGGCCAACCACCGCGGCTCCAGCTTCGGCAAGCGGCTTACTCCCCAGCCGGCCCAGGTGGATTTTGAAAACGCGCTGGCGATACGCCTGCTGCGCCTGCGGCATGCGGGTATCAGTAATATCGTGCTCGAGGATGAAGGCCGTTTCATCGGCAGTTGCTCGCTGCCTCTGGCCCTGCATCAGCAGGTCCGCAGCAGTCCGCTTGTGTGGCTGGACGAACCCCTGGCTGCGCGGGTCACGCGCATCCTGGACGACTACGTTATCGAACTGCATACCGCATTAGGCAAGGCAATGGATCAGGACCAGACATGGGTTGCGCTGTCGGACCGGCTGCAGCGCAGTTTGGCGGGCATCGCGCGGCGCCTGGGCATGGAACGGTATCAGCGGCTGTCGGTGATCATGCAGGATGCGCTCGGCCACCATCAACGGCATGGCGACCCCAGCCGCCACCGGGACTGGATCACGTCCCTGCTCGTCGAATACTATGACCCGATGTACGCCTCCCAGCGCAATGCGTACGAGCAGCGGCTGGTCTTTCGCGGCACGCGTACCGAAGTACTGGAATATCTGTCCACCGGCTACCGGTAGCCCATCCCCATCACATAATCGCGCAGCAGGTCTTCTTCGTACTCCACTTCCTGCAATAGCAGTTGCAACGCATCGTTTGCATACAGTACCCCCAGGGGCCGCGATCGTGCGTCGCTGATGGGCAGTTGCTTCAGCGCCTTGCTTTTCATGATGTCCCAGACGTTGCGCAGGTAATCGTCCGGCCCGCACTTTACGACCTCGCGCGTCATGATGTCGGCCACGCCCTCGGTACAACTGCAGCCGGTGCAATGACTGATCTGCCGGACGATGTCCGCTTTGGTCAGGACACCCGCCATGGCGCCATGCGGATCGCAGGCGACCACCAAGTGCGTGTCGGGCATGCTTAACAGCTTGGCCGCTTCGATCACCGGCGCGCCAGCATCGAGGGTGACCAGCCGTTTCTTCGCAATGGGAAGTGCGGCACTAATCAGCATGATCGCTCCTGTTTGTCTGCGGCGCGTCCAGCACACCACCTGCACCGCTTGCGCCGGTCAACCAGCGCACGAATTCGAGTCCGCCGGCTGACGGCGGACAATTCTTTCCAGACTTCGCCCCCAGATTAGCACTGCCTAAGCCTGCAGGCCCATACGCCCCTTGTCGTAACCGGGGATCTCTCGCACGGCTGGCCGCGATCTCAAGCGACTCTTGACCTTCCCACGATGGTAAGGTTTAAGCTGTCCCTCAAGTGAATATCAACGTCAGGAAACCATATGGGCGAGTCAGATACAAAACTTGGCCGCGGCGCTGCCGCGGCGATCAGCCTGCCGATCGCGGGCATGACCTGCGCTTCTTGCGTCGGAAGAGTGGAGGCTGCTCTTTCCAAGGTGCCGGGGGTGGGCAGCGTTGCCGTCAACCTGGCTACCGAGCGCGCCGACATCGTGCCGGAAGGCCTTGTCGACCGTACAGCCCTGGTACAAGCTATTGAAAACGCCGGCTACGACGTTCCCGTCAGCACGACTGAACTGGCCATCGAAGGGATGACTTGCGCCTCCTGCGTGGGGCGCGTCGAGCGCGCGCTGCGGGCTGTGCCTGGCGTATCGGAAGCCACCGTGAACCTCGCCACGGAACGCGCCACCGTGCGCGGCTACGCCAGCGCGGACGCCCTGGAGCAGGCCATAGACAAAGCCGGGTATGACGCCAGGACGATCAATGCGGCAGCGCAGTTCGACAGCGACGAGGCCACCGCTGCCAAGGACGCCGAACGCGCCGCCTTGAAGCGCGACCTGGTCGTCGCAGTCGTGCTAGCCTTGCCGGTGTTCATACTGGAAATGGGATCACACCTGGTGCCGGGCGTGCATGAACTGGTCATGCGCACCATCGGCATGCAATGGAGCTGGATGCTGCAGTTCGCCCTTACCACCCTGGTGCTGGCGGTTCCCGGCCGACGTTTCTATACCAAGGGCTTCCCGGCACTGCTGCGCCTGGCGCCCGACATGAACTCATTGGTCGCGGTCGGCACCCTGGCAGCCTATGCCTATTCGGTGGTCGCCACCTTCGCGCCCGGCATGCTGCCGGCAGGCACGGTGAATGTGTACTACGAAGCCGCCGCCGTCATCGTGGCCTTGATCCTGCTGGGCCGCTACCTGGAAGCGCGCGCCAAGGGTCGCACTTCGGAAGCCATCAAGCGTCTGGTCGGGCTGCAGGCCCGGGTCGCGCATGTCGTGCGCGACGGCCGAGTCATCGACCTGCCCATCGGCGAC
Source organism: Pseudomonadota bacterium (assembly GCA_023389535.1). Taxonomy (GTDB): domain Bacteria; phylum Pseudomonadota; class Gammaproteobacteria; order Burkholderiales; family Burkholderiaceae_B; genus UBA6240. The sequence goes on along the minus strand of JAEWEH010000296.1, from coordinate 4,434 downwards.
GTCATGTCCGGCGATATCGTCGAAGTGCGCCCCGGCGAACGGGTTCCCGTCGACGGCGACGTCATCGAAGGCGCAAGCTTTGTCGACGAATCGATGATCACCGGCGAACCCATCCCGGTCGAGAAATCAGCAGGCAGCGCAGTGGTCGGCGGCACCGTCAACCAGCAAGGCGCCTTCAGTTTGCGCGCCACCGCCGTCGGCGGCCAAACCGTGCTGGCGCAGATCATACGCCTGGTCGAGCAGGCGCAAGGCGCCAAGCTGCCCATCCAGGCGGTGGTCGACAAGGTGACGATGTGGTTTGTGCCGGCAGTCATGGCGGCTGCCGCGCTGACCTTCCTCGTCTGGATGATCTGGGGCCCATCGCCCGCGCTCACCTTCGCCCTGGTGAATGCAGTGGCCGTGCTGATCATCGCCTGCCCCTGCGCCATGGGGCTGGCCACCCCAACCTCCATCATGGTCGGCACCGGCCGCGGCGCCGAGCTGGGTGTGCTGTTCCGCAAAGGCGAGGCCTTGCAGTTATTGAAGGATGCAAAGGTCGTGGCCGTAGACAAGACAGGAACGCTGACCGAAGGCCGGCCGGCCTTGACGGACCTGGAGCTTGCGGAAGGGTTCGAGCGGACGTCGGTACTGGCCAAAGTCGCCGCGGTCGAATCGCGATCCGAGCACCCCATCGCGCGGGCCATCGTGGACGCTGCGCAGCATGAAGGCATTGTCGTGCCAACACTTAACGATTTCCAGTCGGTGACCGGCATGGGCGTGCAGGCCGATGTGGAAGGCAGCCGCGTACAGGTGGGGGCAGACCGGTATATGCGCGAACTGGGTATGGATGTCGGCATTTTTGCTGCCACGGCCACCCGGCTGGGCAATGAAGGCAAATCCCCGCTGTATGCGGCCATCGACGGGCGCTTGGCAGCCATCATTGCCGTCGCGGATCCGATCAAGCCGACCACACCCGGCGCCATCGCGGCCCTGCATCAATTGGGTTTGAAAGTCGCGATGATCACCGGCGACAACCAGGTTACCGCAAAGGCGATCGCCGCCCGCCTGGGCATTGATGAAGTGGTGGCTGAAGTACTGCCAGCCGGCAAGGTCGATGCGGTGCGCCGGCTCAAGGCCGAACATGGCCGTGTCGCCTTCGTCGGCGACGGCATCAATGATGCGCCGGCGCTGGCCGAGGCGGATGTCGGCATGGCCATCGGCACAGGCACCGATGTGGCGATGGAAGCAGCCGATGTGGTGCTGATGTCCGGCAACCTGCAAGGCGTGCCCAACGCGATTGCGCTGTCGCAAGAAACCATCGGCAATATCCGCCAGAATCTGTTCTGGGCCTTCGCCTACAACACCGCTTTGATTCCCGTGGCGGCCGGGGTGCTGTATCCCAGCCACGGCCTGTTGCTATCACCCATCTTCGCGGCCGGCGCCATGGCCCTGTCCAGCGTATTCGTGCTGGGCAACGCACTGCGGCTGCGGCGCTTCCAGCCTCCCATGGCGGCGGGCGCCGCCCATTGAAAGCGAGGACATCATGAATATCGGCGAAGCATCCAAAGCATCCGGCGTATCGGCCAAGATGATCCGCTATTACGAGCAGACCGGCCTGGTTCCGCCGGCCGAACGCACGGCGTCCGGGTATCGCTCTTATTCCGATTCCGACGTGCACAGGCTGCGTTTCATCCGGCGCGCGCGGGACTTGGGGTTTGCCGTCCCCGAGATCAGCGACCTGTTGAATCTATGGAATGACAGCGCCCGACATAGCGCCGACGTCAAGCGCCTGGCGCAGGCGCATATCGATGAACTGCAGCAAAAAATCGATGGCTTGCGGCAAATGGCCGACACCTTGCAGACTTTGATCAACTGCTGTGCCGGCGACGAGCGCCCCGACTGCCCTATCCTGGCGAATCTGGAGCGGTGATGAGGGGCTTCAGTGTGACGGATGAAGCCAAGCCCCATTTTGAACAATCTTGAACGGTATTTAAAGCGTTCCTACGATTCACGCGGCGGAAAACCCGCCTCGCGCAGCGCCGCCTCGATCGCTTCGCGGCTGGCCGACGAAATGACCTTCACGGTGCGTGTGGGAGGATCCGCCATGACGCTGGCGGCCGGATCGACGGATTGGATCGCCTTGGTCACCCCGCGCGCGCAGCCGCCGCAAGTCATGTCCTCGATATGAAACTGCATGGAAAATCTCCGTGGGTTGATGATGCGCCCAGTGTGAGGCTTCCCACCATGGGAAGGTCAAGGGCTTTGGTATAAAGAGACACCCGAACAGAGCAAAAATATGACCCGAATCAACTGCGTCCCCGTACAAGAGCTAAGCGGCCCGCATCTGGTAGCCGAATATCGAGAATTGCCCCGGGTATTCGCCCTCGCCCATAAGGCCTCGCTGCGCGGGACATTCGTGCAGCCCGGGTGTTATACCCTTGGAAAGGGCCACCTGCTGTTTTTCTACACCCGGCTCGGCTACCTTGCAAAGCGGCATGCCGACCTGATCCTGGAGATGAAGCGCCGTGGCTACAAGCCGTCCTTCCAGGGTATCGACCGGCGTCAATTCCCCGGGATACCGGATGCCTACTGGAACGATTGGGAACCCACCGAAGCGGCTGTCAGCTTAAATCGGCAGAGGATTGAGGAACGAACGCCGAAGACGCAAGCAGCGCGCCGGACAACCTGACTGCTTTGATTATCGATATGGAACGCCGGGCACGAAACCCGTGGAATGGAGCGGGTGAAGGTAACAGAACTGAGCATCCAACGCTTTGATTAATAAGGTGACACCCCCACCGTGGAAGCGAGGATGTACCACATTTTGTGCCGGTATGATGGCTGCAGTCAACGCTCCATAGTCTCCAGCAAAAATCTTAGTTTTTCGCTATTATGGACAAAATAGCATCGTATAGTCCATAATAGCGAATATGCCACGCAAACCGCCTATCGTCTTCCCTCAAGAACAGCGTCTCCTGTCCGCGCTGGGAGAGCGGCTGCGTCTTGCCCGCAAACGACGCAGGTTGAGCAACGCCGTCGTCGCGCAACGCGCAGGGATTTCAAGGACGACCTTGTACAAGGTCGAGGCCGGAGACGCTGGGGCTACGCTGGGGTCCTATATTCGGGTCCTGGCCGTGCTGGGCCTTGAGGGCGACCTCAATCAGCTCGGAGCCGACGATAGAGTTGGGCGGAAATTGCAAGATCTGGCGCTGGAGCCGGCGCCCAATCGCCGAACCGCTACCCGCGCCAAGACTGCCAAGCCCTCATCAGCCTCAAACGATGAGGAACTCCCATGAGCGCGCAGGACAACACCCTGGAGGTGTGGCTTGACGACGACCAGGGCCCTGCACGCCAAGTCGGCACGCTCGCCCATGATCGCGGCCAGATCCGCTTCCATTACGAACGCGATTGGCTACAAGACCCTCGCGCCTTCGCGCTCGACCCTGACCTCTCTCTCGACGAACACCCCTTCTTTCCCAAGCCTGAGCTAGGCAACTTCGGCATCTTCCTGGATTCGTCACCAGACCGATGGGGACAAACACTGATGAAGCGGCGCGAGGCCCTACAGGCAAAGGATGAGCAACGCTCTCCTCGCACGCTGTACGCCTGGGACTTCCTGATCGGCGTGCAAGACCTCACTCGCCAAGGCGCCCTGCGCTTTCGCCGACCCGGCACGGAAGCGTTTCTTGGCGACGAGAAAATGGCGGCTCCGCCGGTGACGACGCTACGAGAGTTGGCAGCCGTGGCCTACCAGCTAAGCAACCGGCGTATCGACGATCTAGATGCGCTACGAAAATGGCTCGCCGTAATCGTCGCACCTGGTGCGTCATTGGGCGGGGCAAGGCCAAAGGTTAACTTTACCGAAGCCGACGGTTCGCTCTGGATCGGCAAGTTTCCTTCCCGAGATGACGATCGAGACATCGGAGCTTGGGAATATGTCGTTCACCGACTCGCCCAAAAAGCGAGGATAGACGTACCACCTGCAAAACTCATCAAACTCAACAACGACTTCCATACTTTCTGCGTCCAACGGTTCGATCGCGCCAACGGTTCGCGACGCTTCTATGCCTCGGCAATGACATTGCTTCGCAAGACTCAAAGTGAAGGTACGAGCTATTTGGAATTGGCGCAGTTCATTCGCGCTCAGGGTGATGCCGAGCATGCGGATGCAGACTTGGAACAACTATTCCGGCGAGTGGCGTTCAACGTCGCGGTTGGCAACCGCGACGACCACCTTCGCAATCACGGATTCGTGCTTGGCAAGACAGGATGGAGACTTGCACCCGCGTTTGACGTCAATCCGAATATCGACAAGGCGGAACATGTCTTGAATATTGACGACGTCGACAATCGACCTAGCCTGGAGACTGTCCTCAGCACGGCCGCATTTTATGGGCTGGACGATGTGCAAGCTCGGCAAATTGTGGATGAGGTAGTCATGGTTGTCGATCATTG
>JAEWEH010000252.1 GCA_023389535.1 Pseudomonadota bacterium | reverse complement strand
GTCAATAGGCTCGCGAAAGAGCCAGGCAGGGTGACGTCGGCAACGGTTGCGCCCTTCATGGACAGGGCGCGCGCAGCGAATTCAATCGTCTGCTGGGCCTCGGAATCGGCCATTTCCCAGTCGGGGCCCCGGCACAGACCTATGCGTGCAGGCGCATCTGCGTCCAGCTTTAGCAGGCGCTCGTCGCGCATGATGGCCGCAGCCAATAAAGCCACATCGTCGACGGTACGGCCGAAGCCGCCTATCGTGTCCAGCGTTTCGCTCAGGCTCTTGACCCCCGCTCGACTGACATGCCCGACGCTGGGCTTGTAGCCCACGATCCCGCAGAATGCGGCAGGCCGGATGATGGAGCCTGCGGTCTGGGTGCCGAACGCAAGGTGAACCATATAATCCGCTACTGCGGCCGCCGAGCCGCTTGATGAACCCCCTGGCGTATGCTGCGGGTTCCACGGATTACGGGTGGGGCCTGGCTGAAAAGTGGCGAATTCCGTCGTAACGGTCTTGCCCAGGACTACCGCACCGGCTTCCCGACATAAGGCCACTGTTGCGGCATCTGAGCCAGGGCGATGGCCCTCGTAGATAGGCGAGCCATAGCTGGTGGCAAGATCAGCGGTATCGAAGAGGTCTTTGACACCCAGTGTAAGGCCATGCAGGATACCGCGGGCCGGGCCGCGGTCCAGTTCCCGTGCCCGGCGGAGCGCCGCCTCTGTTCCGACCACCGTCCACGCTCGAACCGTTGCTTCACGTTCCTCGATGCGTTCAAGACACGCACGTGTAAGCTGTTCCGCAGTGACTTCCCGGCGCGCTAGCAGGCGGGCAGCCTGTGTTGCGGTCAGGCGCTCGAGTCGGGCGGGCAGTGCAGAGCGTACGAGTGTGTTCATGACAGGCACCAGTTCTGATTGGCGAAGGGCGCTACGACGAACCGGACGATGTCCCCGGGCCACCCGCCGATATTTGTTATTCGGAGTCCACTGCTCGTTGCGGAAATCGTTACACTTTCACTGTTGCAGCCGATTATACGTGAGCCTCTATCTGCGAAGAGAGAGAGTATTCTCGCGATAGGGTTGGTTTCGGCTAAAGTCTTTAATCTACATGGCTGCATCGCAGGGTAGCGCCAGTTGCGGCATGAGTCGCCACGCCACGGGATGAGTGCTGCAAGCGATGATTCGCATACCATCGAAGCAGTAAACTTCTGCAAACATTGTTTTCGGAATCCAAAGAACATTATGGTGCTGCTCGTCCTCTATTTGATAGCGATCACCGCCGAGTCGATGACTGCCGCGCTGGCGGCGGGCCGGCGGGACATGGATTGGGTCGGGGTCGCCATTATTGCTTGCGTCACTGCGCTGGGCGGAGGCTCGGTGCGGGATGTGCTGCTCGGCCATTATCCCCTGACATGGGTCAAGCACCCGGAATATCTATGGATTACGGCGGGCGCTGCCATCCTTACGGCACTGATAGCGCCCATCATGCGACGCCTGCGCAGCCTTTTTCTATTGCTCGATGCCCTGGGCTTGGTCGTCTTTACGGTCATCGGCTGCCGTATTGGCCTGGAAATGGAACTGCCGATCACGATCGTGCTGATCAGCGGCATGATCACGGGTTGCGCCGGAGGCGTGTTGCGCGATGTGCTATGCAACGACATTCCTCTTTTGCTGCGCAAAGAACTTTATGCAAGCGTGTCGGTGCTGACCGGGGTGCTGTTCATCGGAGCTCAAATGGCGGGCGTGGAATCCAACGTTTCCATGTTTGTTTCAATGGCCGCTGGTCTTGCCATGCGTATGCTGGCATTGCGTTACAACTGGCAGATGCCGCGATTCGTATACCGGGATGAGTGGCGCTAGGTTGACGCTATCGCCAATGTTGCTTTACGAAAGTACGCCTGCTTGGCTATATTGACATCGTAGCAGCAGCTTGAAGGCGGCATTGCAAGTGATATCTGAAGGTGGCAGGTTACGACAACTGGTGCCTCTTAAGTATCAAAAAACCGTCAGCGGCACGCTGCGGTCTGACGAAAGCCGAACCAAGGAAATCGCATGGCACGAATTCTAGTGGTCTCCAATCGTGTTGCGCCCATCACGGAAGGGCAGGTTTCAACGGGCGGATTGGCAGTAGGTGTGCTCGACGCCCTGAAAGAAGTCGGTGGCATATGGATGGGCTGGAATGGCGAGATCGCCGACGAATCCTGCATACCGCGGGCGGAGCAAGCCTACGGCGATATTTCGTTGATCACCTGGCCATTGTCCGAGCACGATTACGACACGTTCTACCGCGGATTTGCCAATAGCGTCTTATGGCCGGTATTTCATTTCCGTACGGATTTGCTGCACTATCAGGATGAAGACTACCAAGGCTATCAGCATGTCAACCGATTGGTTGCCGAGCAAATCAAACGGGTTGCTCGACCGGACGACCTGATCTGGGTACACGACTATCATTTCTTGCTGTTGGCCAGGTATTGCCGCGAGCTGGGCATGCAGAACCGGTTCGGGCTTTTCCTGCACATCCCTTTCCCTAGCGACCAAATCTTTCGCACGATACCTCATAGTGTCGAATTGGCCCGCGCCATGCTGGCTTTTGACCTGCTCGGCTTCCAGACCGCCGACGACCTGCAAGCGATGCGGGACTATGGCCAGCGCTATTTGGGCGCGATCGTCAACGACGACGGCCTGGCTTTGGACGGCAAGGTTACGCGGCTGGGCGTGTACCCGATCGGCGTATGTACAGAGGACATCCAGCAATTATCCTGGAAACACCGGAACAGTGCCGCGGTAACCAAGCTCAAATCAGGGCTGGAGCATCGTCGGCTGATTATCAGCGTCGATCGGCTGGACTACAG
>JAEWEH010000222.1 GCA_023389535.1 Pseudomonadota bacterium | reverse complement strand
GGTCCACATATTCGTGCACAGGCATGGCTTGCAGCGCTTGCTGGTCCAGCGATGCCTCCAGGATGCGTTGCTGTTGCGTGGCGCCATAGCGGCGCGCCAGGTTGGTCTTGAATTTGGCCTCCAGCAGCGGGATGCCTTCGCTGCGGCGGCGCTTATGGCCTATGGGGAATTCGCACACGACTTCGTCCAGTGCGCTGCCATCGTTGAATTCCACGCGCAGGCCGTTGGCTATGGAGCGTTTCTCAGGGTCGTGGTAGTCGGCCGTGAAGACAGGGTTTTCCACGCAGACGATTTTGCTGCGCAGCACATCGATGCGTGGATCTGCGGCCACGCCATCCTCGTAGTCCGCGGCAGTCAGTCGGCCGAAGATGATGGGCACCGCGACCATATACTGGATGCAGTGGTCTCGGTCGGCCGGGTTGTCCAGCGGGCCCTGTTTGTCGATGATCCGCAGGGCGGCTTCATGGGTGCGTATGGTGATGCGCAGTATGTCCGCATCCGTCTTGCCCAGGGCCTGCATGGCCTGGTGGATGCCCATGGCGCACTCCACCGCTGTCTGTGCGTGGAACTCAGCCGGAAAGGATATTTTGAACAGCACGTTTTCCATGACGTAGCTGCCATAGGGCCGTTGGAAGCTGAAGGGCCGTCCTTTGAACGAAACGTCATAGAAACCCCAGGTGGGCGCCGACAGTGCCGATGGATAGCCCATTTCACCCGCCTTGGCCATCAGGGCCAGTCGCACGGCGCGGCTGGTGGCATCGCCTGCGGCCCAGCTCTTGCGGCTGCCGGTATTGGGCGCGTGGCGGTAGGTGCGCAGGCTTTGCCCGTCCACCCAAGCCAGCGACAGGGCGTTCAAGGTTTCTTCTCGCGTCAGTCCCAGCAGATGCGATACGGTGGCCGTGGAAGCGACCTTGACCAGCACCACATGGTCCAGGCCGACCTTGTTGAAGGAGTTTTCCAGCGCGATGCAGCCCTGTATTTCATGGGCCTTGATCATCGCGGTCAGGACATCCCGCATGAGGAGGCCGGGCTTGCCCTTGGCTGTGGCGGTTCGCGACAGCCAGTCTGCGACGGCCAAGATGCCGCCCAGGTTGTCGGAAGGGTGGCCCCATTCCGCGGCCAGCCAGGTGTCGTTGAAGTCCAGCCAGCGTATCATCGCGCCGATATTGAACGCGGCTTGTACGGGATCGAGCTGATAGGGCGTACCCGGCACCCGCGCGCCGTGTGGCACCACAGTGCCCGGAACGATCGGCCCGAGCAGCTTGAAGCACGCCGGATATTCCAGGGCCTCCAGGCCGCAGCCCAAGGTATCGATCAGGCAGTGGCGGGCGGTTTCGTAAGCGAGCCGGGACGTGATGTCGTACTGCCGGACGTAGTCGACGATGTCGACCATGGCTGGATCCCAGTCAGGGCGCGTGGCTAAGGACATGGCGGCGGCTCCTTGCATTGGTTGTGCGGAGGGACCAGGGGCGTGGTCCCCACGGCCTACTATACGCCCCGACCGCTGCAGCCGGAAAGCGGCCGCGTGGCGCTTGTGGGTCAAGCCGTCTGGAGCGTGTCCCCAGGCACCCGCACCTGGCCTTCCATCAGGACCCGGGCGCTGCGGCTCATGATGGCTTTGGTCACCGTCCACTCGCCATCCTTTTGTCGCGCTTCCGCCCCGACCCGCAAGGTGCCCGAAGGGTGGCCGAAGCGCACGGCATTGCGTTCGCCACCGCCCGCGGCCAAGTTCACCAAAGTGCCGGGAATGGCCGCCGCGGCCCCTATGGCGACCGCCGCCGTTCCCATCATGGCATGATGCAGCTTGCCCATGGACAGCGCACGCACCAGCAAATCGATATCGCCGGCGTCGATGTTCTTTCCGCTGGATGCGGCATAAGCGGCCGGCTTGGCCACGAACGCGACTTTCGGCGTGTGCTGGCGCGTGGCGGCCTCGTCCACGTGCTTGATCAAGCCCATGGCCAGCGCGCCATGGGCGCGGATGGTTTCGAACATCGCCAGCGCCTTGGCGTCTTCATTGATCGCCCCTTGCAGTTCCGTGCCGGTGTAGCCGATGTCCTGAGCGTTAAGAAAAATGGTCGGGATGCCTGCATTGATCAGTGTCGCCTGCAGCTTGCCGACGCCCGGAACATCCAGTTCGTCGACCAGATTGCCGGTGGGAAACATGGAGCCGCCCGCGCCTTCTTCATCCGCGGCGGGATCCATGAATTCCAGTTGCACTTCGGCGGCGGGGAAGGTCACGCCATCCAGCTCGAAATCCCCCGTTTCTTGCACCTGACCGTCGGTGATGGGCACATGGGAGACGATGGTCTTGCCGATGTTCGCCTGCCAGATGCGGATCGTGGCGATGCCGTTCTGCGGTATGCGTGCCGCATCGACCAGGCCGTTGCTGATGGCAAAGGGACCGACCGCTGCGGAAAGATTGCCGCAATTGCCGCTCCAGTCGATGAAGGGCTTGTCGATGGCCACCTGGCCAAACAGGTAGTCGACGTCGTGATCGGCCTTGGCGCTTCTGGAAAGAATGACGGCCTTGCTGGTGCTGGACGTCGCACCGCCCATGCCGTCGGTATGCTTGCCGTAAGGATCCGGGCTGCCGATCACGCGCAGCAGCAAGGCGTCGCGGTCGGCGCCGGGGACTTGCGCGGCCGCAGGCAAATCTTGCAGGCGAAAGAACACGCCTTTACTGGTGCCGCCGCGCATATAGGTGGCGGGTATCTTGATCTGAGCGGGATGAGACATGACGATTCCTTCTGATCGCTTAATTGACGGTGGCCGATTCCAGGAAGTCTTGGGCGAATCGCTGTAGTACGCCTCCGGCATCGTAGATGGAGACTTCTTCCGCGGTATCCAGGCGGCAAGTCACCGGCACTTCAGTCCGTTCGCCATTCTTGCGCTTGATAACCAGCGTCAAGGTGGCAAGCGGCGCTGGCTGCCCGATCACATCGAAGGTTTCCGTACCGTCGATGTTCAGCGTCTTGCGGTTGGTGCCGGGCTTGAACTCCAGCGGCAGCACGCCCAT
>JAEWEH010000220.1 GCA_023389535.1 Pseudomonadota bacterium | reverse complement strand
GTGTAGTCCTTGCCGCGCTGCAAGTCGAAACCGCCGCCGACCACCCAGTGATTATCCAGACGCCGTTCCGCCAGCCCGCGTACGCTGTAGCCCACGCCCCCACCCGATGAGCCGGGCACGGCGTTGGCGGCAAACAGAGCGCTGTTCGATACACCCAGATCGTTCATGGCGCGCATGGGGCCAGCGACCAGTTCCTGCAGCGGATAGTAGTCGGTGTCGCCTACCCGTGACACCGACTTGGACACCGAAGCTTCCAGTACAAACGCCCAATGGGCGTTGCGGCGCGCGTAGCTGATGGGCAGCGAGACGGAGCTGTAGCGCCGCGGGCTGTAGTATCCGCCATGGCCCAGGGTGTATTCGCCCAGATCCTTCTGATAGCGCCAGTGCATGGCGTTGACACCCACCGTCAGGCTTTCATGGGGACGATTGATCAGGCGGCGGTAATAGCCCGCCATGATCCGGGTGCGATGGTTGTCGGCAACGTTCTTCCCGGTCAGCCGATGGTGGCTCAGGTCCGCCCACACCCCATCGGCTTCGCCCTGGTCCCAACTTAGGCCCAGGCTCATGCCGCTGGCCATCACTCCGCCCCATACGATGCCCGTACGCGGATCTTGCGTGCCCGCGTAGGACAGCAGGGAATTGGACATGGGCCGGCGCGACGCGGTCAGGCTCCAGCCCACGGACCGGATATCGCCGCGGTAGGTGATGCCCCCCGCCCAGTTGCTGACCGGAAAGCCCTGGGGCGTGCGTCCCAGATCAAACGACAGCCGTTCGCCCTGCCAGCCGATCGCAACGCCTGTGCCTCGCGCCTTTTGCCGCGAGCCGTCCTGGCAGCCGGGCAGCGACTGCAGGTCGCCTTGGGCGTCCCGGGCTTCGAACGCGCAGGTACCGAACAGCTCGACATGCTGGCCCGCGTCGTCGGTGTCGAAGCTGCCTGCATCCAGACTGACGTGTTCTCCGCGGATGAACGCCTTGCCGCCGAGCATTGGATAATCGAACTGCATGATGCCGGTGTTGGCGGCCAGGCGGGAAAGCCCAGGCGTGCCGTCGTTCCGGCCCCAGAAGTCGTCGCTCAGCGTCAGAGTCGGGCTTTCGCGCTGATACAAGGACATGGCGTCGCTGCGCAGGCTGCGCTGCAGCCAATCGTCTTCTATCCGGGAGCGCATGGCGCGGGTAAAGGCGACATCGTCCCGCAACCCCGTGGCAGGGCGTGGCGGCAGCATGCCGGCATCGCGCATCGCGCGCTCATAGAGGTTCAGCGCCTCGTGGGGATCCTCGCTGGCGGTGGCGCGCGCGTAATCCCTGAAAAACAGGGCCGCGGGCGCTTGGGCGCCGGCCGCTGCCTCGCGCAAGATCGAACGCTGGCGCGACTTGTCGCCCGCATCGGCCCATAAGGCCGCAAGCCTGCGCCGGCCGTTCAGGTCGTCGCGCGGCAAGACCGGCTCGTGGTCCAGCAGCGCTTGCCTGACCATCGCGGTCTTGCCTTGCGCCACCCAGGTTTCCAGCTGGCCCAGCCGTGCGCCGGTGTTGTCCGGCTCGTCCCGCAAGACGGCGGCATAGTTGGCCAGCGCCTTGGCATGGTCGCCCTGCTCCAGGGACCACGAGGCCACTTGAAGTCGGGTCGCCGTGCTTTGCTCCGGTGCTTCCAGGGCTGCAATCGCGGCCGCCGGGCTTCCCGCGGCATACAAAGCCTCCGCATGGGCGATGCGTTGCCGCAGGCGAAGACGCCGATCCAGTTCCTTCATGTCTTGCGACCACTGGCCCACCGGGATTTCGCGCAGGGAATCCCTGGCAGCCTGCCATTGATCTTGCGATTCCAGCAGCAAGCCATGGGCATAGCGGCTGGCAGGCTGCGTCTGATGCATCTGCAAGTGGCGCTCATAGGCCGTCAAGGCGTCAGCCTCGCGCCCGGCCGCGCGCATAGCGGTGGCCAAGCGATAACTAAGCCATGGGTCCGCCAGGTTCAGTTGCTGTGCTTCAGTCAGGGCCGCCACCGCCCCGTTCCAATCGGATCGTGCCTGGGCTTGCGCGGCGCGTTCGTCAAGCAATGCTATCTGGTAGTTCCGGCGCAAGGGCGCCAGACGGCCGCTCTGCGTCGCCGGCAGCGCGTCAATAAAGGACAATGCCTGCTGCGGGCCCACACCCGCCAGGTAGCGTGCGATGCCCCGCTGCGCCGACTCATCGGCCGGCGCCAGCGCCAGGGCCCGGCTGTAATGGCTTTTCGCAGCATCGCGCTGTCCCAGCGCCAGCGCCGCATCCCCCAGTCCGACCAAGGCATGGATGTCGCCCGGGTTTTGTTGATGGGCATTACGGTACAAGGCATGGGCTTTGGCCCAGTCGCCCCGTTCCCCGGCCTTTGCCGCATCCTGCAGCAATAGCCAGTAGCGGGTGGACTCGATCAGACTGACCCATTTGGAGGTCTGGTCGACGCGATGCTCTTTGGCCTTGGCTTGTTCGAAATAACGAAGCGCCCCGGCGCGATTCCCCAGCCGCATCGTGGCCAGACCCAAGGCGCCGTATAGTTCGGCATCGTCGGGATAGGCCTGAATGGCCGCTCGCAGGCGGTCCACCGCCCCTGCGGCTCCGCCGCGCTCCACCAGCAGCAGGGCTTCGCGCCCGCCGCGCCATACGGGGTCGGCCATCAGGCCGGCTTGCTGATCCAGCTTTGTCTTGGCGCGTTGCCCCACCGGCAGCGCTTCGTAGCGCAGTACGAAGGACTGCCATTGGGCCACGCTTTGGGCGCTCGTATCCAGCGTGGATAAATAATCGAATTCACGGTTTGCGGCAGCCTCGCGGTGGGCGGGCTGGCGCGCCAGCTTATGCAGATACGCGAGCGCTTCAGATGGATGGCCTTCATTGAAGCTATGGTTGGCCAATGCCGATAAGAGGCCGGCATGGCTGGGGTAAGTGGCCAACAGGCTTTTCAGCTCGTTCAAGGCTAAGGCGCGGCTGGCCGGTTCGCGCGCGCGCAATTGCCAATACTCCAGCGCCAGGTCGGCGCTGGGGTATTCCCCCTGGAATGCCTCGTCGTAAGCTTTCCGCGCTTCATCGATGCGCCCCGCGGCCGCATACAGTCGCGCGCGGGCCAGGGTGTCTGTCGCGGGAGGCGTGGATAGCCGCAACAAGGCAGCGCCCTGGCGATACGCCCGCGAGCCCGGCGCACTACGTTCCAGTTCCCGCAACAGCCCCTGCGCCTGCTCCAGCTGCTGCCGATGGATAGCCAGGCGCATTTCCGCCAGCAGCCCTTCGGGATGCCGTGGCGCGACACGGTAAAGGCGCTGTATGGCGTCCATGACCAGGTC
>JAEWEH010000162.1 GCA_023389535.1 Pseudomonadota bacterium | reverse complement strand
ATATAGAAAGCGGGTCGATCAGTGCGCCGCGGTGTCACCGGGCCCGGAATAACGTATGAGGCCCAAGACAGATTGTATATTTAAATATCAGATGATTACCGCAAATACCGGTAGACACCCGCGGATTTGGCCGATGGCGTGTCAACAAACAACAAGCCCGAATACACAGGCAGGCCTGTTCCGGCCACGAGCGGTATCATCAGGCTAGGGCCTGTTAACAGCTCGCGCAGCGGGCCCCGCACTTGCTGATGCCGCGCGGCATCCGCCACAGAGACCGCAACACGTCGGCGTTGCTTTATACAAGGGATCTGTATCATGGCTTACGCACCGGTCTACATCGTCGATGGGGCGCGCAGCCCGTTCCTGAAGGCGCGCGCCGCTCCAGGCCCATTTGCCGCCGCCGACCTGGCAGTGCAGGTCGGCCGGGAATTATTGCTGCGCCAGCCTTTTGATCCTGAAGATCTGGACGAGGTGATCATAGGTTGCGCCGCCCCCGCGCCCGACGAGGTCAATATCGGCCGCTTGATCGCGCTGCGGCTAGGCTGCGGCGATCGCGTTCCCGGATGGACGGTCATGCGCAATTGCGCGTCGGGCATGCAGGCGCTGGATTCCGCCCTGATGTCCATACAATGCGGCCGCTCCAGCATGGTGCTGGCCGGCGGCGTGGACGCGCTATCTCGAACACCCGTGCTGCTTTCCGACGAGATGGTGCGCGCATTGGCCGCCTGGAATGCAGCCCGCAGTGCCAAACAGAGGCTTCTTGCGCTCAAAGGCATGCGTCCACGCCACCTTATTCCGGTCATGGGCTTGCTAAAAGGGCTTACCGACCCCATCGCCGGGCTTTCCATGGGCCAGACGGCAGAGAACCTGGCGCATCGTTTCGCCATCAGCCGCAGCGACATGGATCACTACGCTGGGCAAAGCCATCGTCGGGCGCTGGACGCCCGCGACGCAGGCCGCTACAGCGAAATCGTGCCGCTGGCCGACGCAAGCGGCCGCCTGTATTCCCAGGATGATGGCATACGCGCTGACACCAGCCCGGCAAAGCTCGCGGACCTGAAACCGGTATTCGACAAACCCTGGGGGAATATCACCGCCGGCAATAGCTCCCAGGTGACCGACGGAGCGGCATTGTTGCTGTTGGCTTCCGCCGAGGCCGTGAATCGGTGGGGCCTGCACCCGATGGGCCGCATACTGGATACGCAATGGGCCGGACTGGACCCCGCCGTGATGGGCCTGGGGCCTGTATATGCTTCCACGCCTATCCTGAACCGCCATGGCCTGGGCCTGAATGACCTGGACTTGTGGGAAATCAACGAGGCATTCGCGGCGCAGGTGCTGGCTTGCCTGGCGGCGTGGCAGGATGCTGACTGGTGCCGCGAGCATCTGGGCCAGGACCGGCTGGGCGCGCTGAATATGGAGCGCCTGAACGTGGACGGCGGCGCCATTGCGCTGGGCCATCCCGTTGGGGCGACGGGGGCGCGTCTAGTGCTGCATATGCTGAATGCGTTGCATGTCAGGGGCCTGCGCCGCGGCATGGCAGCCCTTTGCATAGGCGGCGGCCAGGGCGGCGCCATGCTGATAGAAACCTGCCAGGACGAGGACCGGCCATGACCGACTTACACGTATCGGCGAGCTACCGGCATTTGCGCTGCGAAACGGATGCGCATGGCGTGGCGTGGCTGACGCTGTCTTGCGCCGACAGTCCTGTCAATCGCTTGTCAGGGGATGTGCTGCTGGAGCTGGGCCTGGCACTCGACCAGCTTGGCCGACAAACGCCGGCCGGCCTGGTCATTCGCTCTGGCAAGAAAAGCGGTTTCATTGCCGGAGCCGATGTCGATGAATTGGCCGGGTTGACCACCGCCGAACAAGGCTTGGCATTGGTCGCGCGCGGATGGAAATTATTCAATCGGCTCGCCAGGCTGCCGTATCCCACGCTTGCCCTGATACACGGCCATTGCCTGGGCGGCGGGCTGGAACTGGCGCTGGCCTGTCGCTACCGCTTGGTGGTGGACAGCCCCGATACCTCTTTGGCCTTGCCTGAAGTGATGCTGGGCATCGTTCCGGCCTGGGGCGGGATGCGACGGCTTCCCGCCTTGATAGGCCCTACCACCGCACTGGACATGATGCTGACGGGGCGTCCGGTCGATGCGCGCAAGGCCAAGCGCCTGGGCCTGGCGGATGACATCGTTGCGCCGCGGCTGATGGATCGCGCCGCAGCCATGCTGGTCACCAGCCATCGCTCGCGGCGGCGGCCTGACACCATGCAATCATTGCTCAATCTGCCCCCGCTGCGGCCTTTGGTCGCCCGGATAGCAGGGAAAAGCGTCGCATCGCGTGACCCTTATCACCATTATGCGGCGCCTCGCGCCATTCTGGAGATCTGGAGCCGGCACAATGGCAATGCGCTGGACGCGCCCGACTTGATCGATAGCTTGGTCCGCTCGGACACCGCGCGCAATCTCGTACGCGTATTTCATCTGCGAGAACGGCTGAAGGCCTTCGGCAAGACCGCGCAGCACCCTCCCTTACGGCATGTGCACGTCGTTGGCGCGGGAACCATGGGCGGCGACATCGCTGCCTGGTGCGCGTTGAAAGGCATGACCGTCACCCTGCAAGATCAGGACCGCGAACGCATTGCCCAAGCACAGGGTCGCGCCCATGCGCTGTTTACCCGCAAGTTGAAGGATGCGCGCGTGGCGCGCGGGGCCTTCGATCGTCTGTCGCCCGACCCCGACGGACACGGTGTCCGACGGGCCGATCTTGTTATCGAGGCCATTTACGAAGACCTGGCGGCCAAGCGCGCGCTCTATGCGAAGATCGAATCCCACATGAAACCGGCCGCAGTGCTGGCCACCAACACGTCCAGCCTGTCGCTGGAAGCATTGGCCATAGGCTTGCAGCGGCCGGGCCGATTGATAGGCCTGCACTTCTTCAATCCCGTAGATCGTATGCCTTTGGTGGAAGTTGTCGGCGCTGACGGCATAGAGGAAGACGCCCATGCGGCGGGCTTGGCCTTCGCCGGGCAGATAGACAAGCTGCCGCTGCCCGTGCAAAGCAGCCCCGGTTTCCTGGTCAACGCCGTGCTGGCCCCGTATATGCTTGAAGCCATGCGCTGCCTTGATGAAGGCATGGCGCCCGAAGCAATAGACGAAGCCATGCGGTCATTCGGCATGCCCATGGGCCCGATCGAGCTGGCCGACACCGTAGGGCTGGACATTGTGCACGAAGCCGGAAGGCTGCTGTCCAATCAGTCACAAACACCACTCTGCCTGCAGACGCACCTGGCCGGCAATGAACTGGGCCGCAAGACCGGGCATGGTTTCTATGAATGGAACGGCGGCAAGCCCGTCAAGCGCACCGACTATCCCCCAGCGCCCCCCGGGCTGGCCCACCGTCTTGTGCGGCCGTTGCTGGACGCCGCGCAAGAGCGTCTGCATAGCGGGGTGGTTGCCGATGCCGACCTGGTCGACGCCGGGGTGATCTTCGGCACGGGCTTTGCTCCATTCACCGGGGGCCCCTTGCACTACCAACGAACCAGGCAGACAGCCTGAAAGACTCAACGGCAGTCGAAGCAATGTGAACTTCATATCCGGGAGGCACAGATGAAAGCAGCGCGCATATTGCGGATCATTCCTGCGATGACCCTGGGTTTGGGCGGCACGAGCGCTTACGCCGCCGGTTTTCAATTGCTGGAGCAGAATGCCAGCGGCATCGGCAATGCCTATGCCGGCTCGGCCGCCCTGGCAGACAATGCCAGCACCATCTTCTTCAACCCCGCCGGCATGACGCGGCTGACTGGCGTCAATGTATCGGCCGGCGTCACGGCCATCCGTCCGTCGTTCAAGTTCGACAACAACGGCAGCGTCGGGCCGGGCGGATTGCCGCTGGGGAGCGACCAAGGCGGGGATGCGGGATCATGGGGATTCGTGCCTAATGCTTATATTTCATGGCAATTGAACCCCGATTGGTATCTGGGCCTGGGCGTCGGTGCCCCGTTCGGACTGATGACCGAATATGAAGACGGCTGGATCGGCCGTTTTCATTCGCAGGAGTTCAGTATAGAAAGCGTCAACATCAACCCCTCGGTCGCCTATAAAGTCAACGAAAGGCTATCGATAGGCGCGGGCATCAGCTGGATGCAACTGGACGCACAATACCGACGCGCCGCGGCCCCGGTCGTGCTGCCCGCCGCTCTGGGTGGTCGATATCTGGGCGACGTCAACGCCAAGCTCAACATGAAGGGCGACGCCTGGGGCTGGAACCTGGGCCTGCTGTATCAGCTTACGCCGTCTACGCGCATCGGCCTGTCCTACCGGTCCAAGATCAAGCTCGACGCCGATGGCACGACGCGGTTCAGCCGCGATCCGCGCATTCCCACGGCGATACCGGTTCCGGTGCCCGGGCCTGTGCATGCCAGCACGTCGGTCGAGCTACCCGATACGGCCGTGCTCAGCGTCGTCCATGACCTGAACCCGCGATGGCAGATACTTGCCGATATTTCCTGGACGGGATGGAGCAGCATCCCGTCGCTGGATATCGATAATGGCAACCCCGCATTGAACGACAATCTGGACCTGCGTTTTCGAGATACCTGGCGCGTTGCGCTGGGCGCCCATTACAAGGTGAACCCACGCTGGACCCTGAAAGGCGGGCTGGCCTGGGATCAGTCGCCCGTCCACGAGGCGCGCTACCGTCCTACTTCCCTGCCGGACAGCGACCGCTATTGGGTCTCGATAGGGGCGCAATACCACTTCAATGAGCGCACGTCGGTCGATATCGGCTATGCGCACTTGTTCGTGAAAAGCACGTCCATCGACAACGATAGCGCCGCCAGCAAGGGTACCGTGCGGGGCGATTACCGGTCCGACGCCAATTTGTTGGGGGTGCAGGTATCGCACCGCTTCTAGGCCGCCGAATGATACGATAGTTCGCATTCCGGACGCGAGGCCGGACCGCTGCCGCACTTGGCTCGGGTTCGCGTTGCGGCGCCAGGAACAAAGGCCGGCAGTGAGAAGACCATTAAAGGACATACATGGAACGTATCTGGCTGGAGCATTACCCCGCCGGCGTACCCGCCGACATCGATGACGCAGCAGCCCGCTACGATTCCCTGGCGGCCATATTCGAGGAAAGCTGCAAGCGCCACGGGCCCGCCACCGCCTACATCAGCATGGGCGTGCGTCTGACTTATGCACAGCTGGATGAACGGGCCCGCGACTTCGCGGCGTGGCTGCAATCCATAGGGGTGGGCAAGGGCGATCGCATTGCGCTGATGATGCCCAACCTTCTTCAATACCCGGTTTGCCTCTTTGGTGCGTTGCGCGCCGGCGCGGTGGTAGTCAATACCAACCCGCTGTATACGCCGACCGAGCTCGAGCATCAGCTGAATGACGCCGGCGCGACCACCATCGTGATCGCCGAGAACTTCGCGCATACGCTGCAGGAAGTGCTGCCCAGGACACCCATCAGGCATGTTGTCCTGACTTCACTGGGCGATATGCTCGGTGGCCTGAAAGGGATGCTCGTCGACATGGTGGTGCGCCATGTAAAGCGCCTGATTCCCGGGTACCGCCTGCCCGGCGCGGTCCGCCTGAAGCGAGCCTTGGCGCAAGGCCGCAGGGCCGCCTTCAGGCCACCGCAGCTTACGCATCAGGATCTCGCCCTGCTGCAGTACACCGGCGGCACGACCGGCGTGGCAAAGGGCTGCATGCTGACCCACGGCAATATGGTCGCGAACGTTTGCCAGGCGCACGCGTGGGTACAACCCTATTTGCGCGATAAAGATTGCATCGTCACGGCGCTGCCCCTGTACCATATCTTTGCGCTCACGGCGAACTGCCTGGTCTTCGTCAAGCTAGGCGCGAGCAACCTGCTGATCCTCAATCCACGCGATATCCCTGACTTCGTCAAAACTCTGTCGCGGCACCGCTTCACGGCCATCACCGGCGTGAACACGCTGTTCAATGCCCTGCTGAACAACAGCCGTTTCGCCAAGCTGGATTTCAGCGCCCTGACGCTGACCCTTGGCGGCGGCATGGCAGTCCAGGAATCGGTCGCGCAGCGCTGGCTGCAGGTGACCGGCACGCCTCTGGCGCAAGCCTACGGGCTGACCGAAACTTCGCCCGCCGTCACCATCAACCCGCTGGACAAAACCGAATTCACCGGCTCCATCGGCCTGCCGGTGCCGTCCACCGAGATCGCGATCCGCGATGCCGAAGGCAGGGATGTTCCCCAAGGTGAAAGCGGCGAAATATGCGTGCGCGGCCCCCAGGTCACGCCCGGCTACTGGAATCGTCCCGAGGAAACGGCCAAGGCCTTTCATGCCGACGGTTTCCTGATGACAGGCGATATCGGCTATGTCGACAAGCAAGGCTATGTCTACATTCTGGACCGGAAGAAAGACATGATCCTGGTGTCGGGCTTCAATGTGTACCCCAACGAAATCGAAGCCGTGGCGATGGAGCACCCTGGCGTCAAGGAGGCCGCCGCCATCGGTGTACCGGACGAACACTCCGGCGAAGTCGTCAAGCTTTTTGTCATCCGCAAGAATGCTTCCTTGACGGAAGAGGCCTTGATCAAGCATTGCCGCAGCAAGCTGACCGGGTATAAGGCCCCCAAGTATGTGGAGTTTCGCGGCGAGCTGCCGCGCAGCAATGTAGGGAAGATCCTGCGGCGCAAGCTGAAGGAAGAAGAGCCGTCTGCGCGCTAGCCGCCAGGACGGCAAGCGCAGGCCTGATGCAAACCGCCACGCATGGCGCACGTACGTAAAAAAGCCCTGGAAAATTTCCCAGGGCTTTCATACGCCGCTGCAACGCCGGGGCAGCCAGGCCGCCCGGCCACTGTCAATTAAATGACGCGTGCAGCTTCAAGCAGACGCACAACAGTCCACGATTTGTCGCGGGAGATCGGACGACCTTCTGCGATTTCAACCGTATCACCTTCGTTGTACTGGTTGTTTTCATCATGCGCCTTGTATTTGTTGGAACGCACGATGATCTTGCCGAAGATGGGGTGCTTGACGCGGCGTTCCACACGCACGACGACAGTCTTGTCCATCTTGTTGCTCACAACCTGGCCAATGAGGGTACGCTGGCGCTTTGCGGGTTGGGTGTTTTGAGTTTCACTCATGTTACTTTCCTGCGTTCTCAGCCATGATGGTACGGACGCGCGCGATGTCGCGGCGCACTTTGCCGATCTGGCTGGTGTTGGAAAGCTGCTGGGTAGCACGCTGCATGCGCAGGTTGAATTGTGCCTTCAGCAGGCTCTCGAGCTCTTTGCTAAGCTCGGTGGCGTCTTTGGAACGGAGTTCGCTGGCTTTCATTATCAGGTCTCCTTAAGCACCGATATGACGCGACACGAAGGTCGTCGAGATCGGCAACTTAGCGGCGGCCAGGCGGAAAGCTTCACGTGCAAGCTCTTCGCTTACACCTTCCATTTCGTACAGCACCTTGCCGGGTTGAATTTCTGCGACCCAGAACTCAGGATTACCTTTCCCGTTACCCATACGGACTTCAGCAGGCTTCTGCGAAATGGGCTTGTCCGGGAAAATGCGGATCCAGATCCGGCCGCCACGTTTGATGTGGCGGTTGATCGCACGACGGGCTGCTTCGATCTGGCGGGCGGTCAGGCGGCCACGACCCGTGGCCTTCAAACCGAACTCGCCGAACGAAACCTGTGCACCGCGCGTCGCCAGGCCGGTATTGCGGCCCTTGTGCTCTTTGCGGTATTTTCTGCGTGACGGTTGCAGCATGTTTTATTCTCCTTCGGACGCTGGCGCTGCCGTTGGTGCAGGCGCTGCGTCTTTGCGCGGGCCACGGCCACGGCCACCCGGACGACGACCATCGGGGCGCTCGCCACGGGGCGCGCGACGCGGACGGCGCTCTTCGTCACGAGGAGCGGCGGTCTCGGGGGGCATTTCGCCGTTCGGCAGCATGTCGCCCTTGTAGACCCATACTTTGATGCCAATGATGCCGTAGGTGGTTTGGGCTTCGGATGTGCCGTAGTCGATGTTCGCGCGCAGCGTGTGCAGGGGCACACGGCCTTCGCGGTACCATTCGGTACGGGCAATTTCGATGCCGTTCAAACGGCCCGAGCTCATGATCTTGATGCCCTGGGCGCCCAGACGCATGGCGTTCTGCATGGCGCGCTTCATGGCGCGGCGGAACATAATGCGCTTTTCCAGTTGCTGGGCAATGGAATCGGCGATCAGTTGAGCGTCGGTTTCAGGCTTGCGGATTTCCTCGATGTTGACGTGCACGGGCACGCCCATCAGGCGCTGCAGATCGGACTTAAGGCTTTCGATGTCCTCGCCGCGCTTGCCGATCACCACGCCCGGGCGTGCCGAGTACACAGTGATGCGGGCATTCTTGGCAGGACGCTCGATGACGACGCGACCGACAGAAGCGCTTTTCAGCTTCTTCTTCAGATATTCGCGCACGCGGATATCTTCGGCCAGCATGCCGCCGAAGTTCTTGTCGTCAGCGTACCAGCGGGAACTCCAGTTGCGGTTGACCGAGAGGCGGAACCCAATCGGGTGAATTTTCTGTCCCATTGTGACTCCTTAAGCTCCGACCTTGACCACGATGTGGCAGGTCTGCTTCTCGATACGGTTACCGCGGCCCTTCGCACGGGCGGAGAAGCGCTTCATCGACTGGCCCTTGTCCACGTAGATCGTGGTGACCTTCAGTTCGTCGATGTCGGCGCCGTCATTGTGCTCGGCGTTGGCGATGGCGGACTCAAGCGCTTTCTTGAGTATGCCCGCGGCCTTCTTGGGGGTGAAAGTCAGGATATTCAGCGCCTGGGCAACGGACTTGCCGCGGATGAGATCCGCTACAAGACGCGTCTTCTGGGCCGAAATATGGACTCCACGGATAATAGCTGTAGTTTCCATCGCTTACCTCTTGGACTTTTTGTCCGCGGCGTGCCCCTTGAACGTACGGGTCAGCGCGAACTCGCCGAGCTTGTGGCCGACCATGTTCTCGTTGATGTAAACGGGAACGTGCTGGCGGCCATTGTGCACAGCAATCGTCAGCCCAATGAACTCGGGCAGGATGGTGGAACGGCGCGACCAGGTTTTGATCGGCTTTTTCTCTTTGCCTTCGACGGCCGCATCGACCTTCTTGATCAGATGCGCATCGACGAATGGGCCTTTCTTGATCGAACGTGACATGTTGTTCGCCCCTTACTTGCGCTTGCGACGCGAGACAATCATATTGTCCGTGCGCTTGTTACGACGGGTCCGGTAGCCCTTGGCCGGCGTGCCCCATGGGCTGACCGGTTCGCGGCCTTCGCCGGTACGTCCTTCACCACCACCGTGCGGGTGATCGATCGGGTTCATGGCAACGCCGCGAACCGTAGGACGCACACCGCGCCAGCGCACCGCACCGGCCTTGCCGATTTGGCGCAAGCTGTTTTCTTCGTTGCCGACTTCGCCTATGGTTGCGCGGCAGTCGATATGGACGCGGCGGACTTCACCCGAGCGCAGACGCACCTGAGCATAAGTACCCTCGCGAGCCAGCAGGACAGCCGACGCACCGGCGGAACGGGCCATTTGAGCACCCTTGCCAGGCAGCATTTCGATGCAATGGATGGTCGCACCGACGGGAATGCTGCGGATGGGCAGTGTGTTACCGACACGGATCGGCGCTTCCATACCCGACACCAACGTGGCGCCGACTTCCAGACCGCGCGGAGCGATGATGTAGCGGCGCTCGCCATCGGCGTAGCACAGCAAGGCAATGTGCGCCGTGCGGTTCGGGTCGTATTCCAGGCGCTCAACCTTGGCCGGGATGCCGTCCTTGTTGCGACGGAAGTCGACGATACGATAGTGCTGCTTGTGACCGCCGCCACGATGGCGCACAGTGATGTGGCCATTGTTGTTGCGGCCCGAGCCACGCTTTTTCTTCTCGAGCAGAGCTGCGAACGGTTCGCCTTTGTGCAGGTTAGGGCTTACCACCTTGAGCATGCCACGGCGACCGGCCGAAGTCGGCTTGACTTTTACGAGTGCCATTTAGTTCACCTCCGTAAAGTCGATTTCCTGACCGTCCTTGAGCGAGACATAGGCCTTGCGCTCGTTACGGCGGCGACCCATGAAACGGCCAAAACGCTTTTCCTTGCCCTTGCGGTTCAGGACCTGCACGGACTCGACTTCCACCTTGAACAGCAGTTCGACAGCAGCCTTGATTTCAGGCTTGGTGGCATCGGCGACGACGTGGAAAGCGACTTGCTGATTTTTTTCGGCAACGAACGTGGCTTTTTCAGTCACGACCGGAGCCAGGATTACTTGCATTAAACGTTCGGCGTTCATCCCAACATCTCCTCGAGTTGAGCGATAGCCGGCTTGGTGATCAGCACTTTCTTGTAGTGGATCAGCGACAGCGGATCGGCATAGCGCGGTTCGACCACGGCAACATGCGGCAGGTTGCGCGTAGCGAGATAAACGTTTTCGTCGAGCACGTCGGTAATGATAAGGACCGACTCCAGACCCATGTTCTTGAGCTTGTCAGCGGCAAGTTTGGTCTTGGGCGCATCAAGGACGAAAGTATCGACGACGGCGATACGATCTTCGCGAGCCAGTTGGGAAAGGATCGCGCGGATACCGGCACGATACATTTTCTTGTTGACCTTTTGCGAGAAGTTTTCGTCGGGCGAGTTCGGGAAAGCGCGACCGCCTCCACGCCAGATGGGCGAGGAAGTCATGCCCGAACGGGCGCGGCCGGTGCCTTTCTGGCGCCAGGGCTTCTTGGTGCTGTGCTTGACGGTATCGCGGCCTTTCTGGGCGCGATTGCCGCTACGTGCGTTGGCCTGGAAGGCCACCACGATCTGGTGCACCAGCGCTTCGTTGAAGTCGCGGCCGAAGACGGTTTCGGGGACGGCAAAGGTGGAAGCGGATTGACCCTGGTCATTCAGGAGCTTGAGTTCCATAATTAGGCTCCTTTCTTGGCCGACATCTTGACGGCGGGACGCACGACAACGTCGGAGTTCTTGTGGCCGGGGACAGCGCCCTTGACCAGCAGCAAACCGCGTTCTGCGTCGACACGCACGATGTCGAGGTTTTGAACGGTACGGGTGACATCACCCAGGTGCCCGGACATTTTCTTGCCTGGGAACACACGGCCCGGATCCTGGGCCATACCGATAGAGCCAGGCACACGGTGCGAGATCGAGTTACCGTGTGAATTGCGCTGACCAGCAAAATGGTGACGCTTGATGGTGCCGGCAAAGCCTTTACCGATCGTGGTACCCGTAACGTCTACCTTTTGTCCCGCTTCGAATACGCTTTCGACAGCCACGACAGCACCAGCCGAAAATTCGGCGGCTTTGGCGGGATCGAGACGGAATTCTTTCAGGATGCTGCCGGCTTCAGTGCCGGCCTTGGCGTAGTGCCCTGCCGCAGGCTTGGTCACGCGGGAAGCGCGACGGGTGCCGTAGGTGACTTGCACAGCCGCATAACCATCGGTTTCTGGCGACTTGACTTGGGTAATGCGGTTGTTCGACACGTCCAGTACTGTCACCGGGATGGACTCGCCTTCCTCGGTGAAAATACGGGTCATGCCGACTTTACGCCCCACGAGTCCCAGCCGGTAAGCGGCAGGCGTAGGTGTCGAGTTCGACATCGTTTTCTCCATTCCCGACTGCGATTGGTCGGGGCTAATTACCGTATGCGTAACCGGCACAGCATGCCAAGTAAACGCATACACGACTTTTCTAGACCAAAGATGGGTTTTTGGTCAAGCTAGCGATATTAGCATATAAAAGCTGGGTGCGGCAAGCTGACTTCACGCACGTCCCAGCATGTCCTCGATATTGTGGACCAGGCCCAACAAGCGCGGCCCCAGATCGAGCCGCAGCGCGTCGTCCGGCGTCGAGAAGCTGGGGACTGTCAGGTTGAACGCCAGGTGCATGCCGCTGACCGGCTTGTTCATCGGCACGGCGACTGCGGCCAGTGTAGAGCGCCATTCTCCTCTGACGACGCAAAAGCCATGCTGCTTTATTTCATCGAATGCCGATTCCAAACCGTCTTTATGGCGGTCCCAGTCTTCGGGTTCTTTGCGCCGCAGCTGCTTCAGGACCATTTCCCTTTCCGCGGCCGGCAGTCCGTACAGAATGGCCCGCCCCATTGCCGTGCGCAGCAATGGCCGGGTAGACCCGATTCCGGGGCGCGTTTCATTCGATTCGCGACTATGTATGGTTTCTACATAGACCACCTGCATGCGGTCGCGCGTGCCCACGGATACCGGCCCCTGCGCGTAATCCGATAATTTCAGGATCTGTGCCGCACCGACCTGCCGAATCATCAGTTGTGACAGCAAGGGGTAGCCCAGCGACAGGACCGCAGGGCCTAAAGAATACTTGCTTGTATTGGGGTCGCGTCGCAAATAGCCCAAGCCCACCAGTGTGAAGGTCAGGCGCGACACGGTGGGTCGCGCCATGTTGAGCTGTTCGGCGATGTCCTTATTGCCCAGCGTTAGCACTCCCCCGGCAAAACAGCCCAGGACCGCCAATCCGTTCGCCAGGGTCGAGGCATATTGGGGATGCTGCTGGAGTTGCGCCGAGTCCAGCGTGTCGGCGCCTTCCGCATTTTTATCTGGTCGCATAGGTTTGGTGTGAAGAAAGCCTAGGGTCTGCCCTTACTTGACAGCCCCAGATCCAAAAATCAATAATAAATTCCATCTATTGTACATTAATTCCATTTATTTGAATTAAAGGGGAGACACAGTGCCTTCCACCGCCGTACCCGGCCATTTACAACCGCAAGGGAAGAA
>JAEWEH010000153.1 GCA_023389535.1 Pseudomonadota bacterium | reverse complement strand
TGGCCCAGCGCAATCGCACCGCCATTCGGATTGACGCGTGCATCGTCCAGATCCAGGCCCAGGCCCTTTACGCAGGCCAGAGCCTGCGCGGCGAAGGCCTCGTTGATTTCAATGACATCCAGCTGATGCAGCTTTATTCCAGCGCGCGCCAGAGCTTTCTGTGACGCCGGCACCGGCCCTATGCCCATGATGCGTGGCGGCACGCCGCACACCGCGGTCGCCATCACCCTGGCCAGCGGCTCCAGGCCCAGGCGCTGCCCGATGGCGGCATTGCCGACCAGCAAAGCGCCGGCGCCGTCATTGATGCCCGATGCATTGCCTGCAGTCGTCACGCCGCCTTCATGCAGCGCCCGCAATTTGGCCAGCGATTCCATGCTGGTCGTGCGCGGATGTTCGTCCACCGCGACGCTGCTGGCCGGTGCACGGCCCTTGGCGGGCAGGTCTATGGCGGTGATTTCATCGGCAAACAGGCCCGCCGCATGCGCCGCTTGGTATTTTTCCTGCGAAGCCAGCGCAAAGCGATCCGCCTGTTCGCGCGATAGGCCGTATTCGGCGGCCAGATTGTCCGCGGTCTGCGGCATGGTGTCAGCGCCGTATTCAGCCTCGATGGCGGGATTGGGAAAGCGCACACCCACGGCGGAGTTGAAGACTTTCATGTTGGGACTGAAGGCGGATTCCGCTTTGGCGACCACAAAGGGCGCGCGGCTCATGCTTTCCACGCCGCCCACCAGCATCAGCTCGCCCTCGCCGGCGGTCAGGGCGTGAGCGGCCGCCGCCAGCGCACCCAGCCCGCTGCCGCAGTTGCGCTGCACGACCGTGCCGCCGACCTCGATGGGCAGGCCGGCCAGCAGGCCGGCGTGGCGGGCGACACAGCGGCTGTCTTCGCCCGCCTGATTGGCGCAGCCGACGATATGATCGTCCAGCAATGCGGGGTCTACGCCGGTTTTGTCCAGCAATTTTCGGATGACTTGCGCCAGCAAGTCATCCGGGCGGATACCCGCCAGCGCCCCCGCCTGCTTGCCGAAGGGGGAACGTAGGCCGTCGTAGATGTATGCGTCCAGCATGGGTGCTGTCTCCTTCTTGCGCCGGGCCCCGAACGGGTGCCCGCATGGTTTTAATGCTGCGAAAGCCGCGGCTTGGTCGACGCTGCAGGCATGGCCGGCGGCCACCCTGCTTAGCGCCGCCCGACCCTAATCACCCTCGCGGAAATCCAGATTCAAAGCGGCGCGGCGCTGCAGCCACAACGCGGGCCGATAGCGCGGGTCGCCAAAGCTTGCGTGCAGGCCGTTCAGCAGTTGCAGCACATTGTTCGCGCCCAGTGCATTGGCGAACGACAAGGGGCCATGCGGGTAGGCCAGCCCCAGGGTGACGGCGCGGTCTATGCCGGCCGCCGTGGCCGTGCGCGCCTGAGCCAGCGCACCGCCTATATTGATGATCATGGCCACGATGCGCTGAGCAATGAACCCAGGGCTGTCGCGCACCAGCGTGACGGGCACGCCGTCGGCCGCGAACAGGGCAACGGCCGCCTGGCGCCAGCGTTCGTCGGTGATGCAGGTGCCCATGACGGTACGGTGGGTTTTCAGCCCGAACAAGGTATCGATCGCCACTGTGCGTGTCGGATCCAGGTTTTCCGCTGCGGCGGCGTACGAGGCATCGCGCCCGATGGGCGTTACGACACACAGCGCGTCCGGGCCGGGACGCTCGCCAGCCTCGACTTCGGCGCCCAGGCTGCTCAATAATTCACG
This sequence comes from Pseudomonadota bacterium, assembly GCA_023389535.1. Classification (GTDB taxonomy): domain Bacteria; phylum Pseudomonadota; class Gammaproteobacteria; order Burkholderiales; family Burkholderiaceae_B; genus UBA6240. The sequence continues at coordinate 1,808 of JAEWEH010000153.1, read as the reverse complement.
GACTGCCTGGCCGGCGTCGGGCTGCGCAGCGCTGACCCAGACCGGGCATGCCGGACCGGTGGTAGCCGGCGCCAAGGCCTTGCCGTCGGATTCGCTGCTTACCGGGGCGACCGGATAACGGTAATAGCCTTCCTGAGTCTTGCGTCCCAGGGCGCCGGCGGCCACGCGCATGTCCATGAGCGGCGAAGGCCGGTAGCGGGGCTCGTGATAAAACTGGGCGTAGATCATTTCCGTGGCGGGATGATTGACGTCCAGGCCGACCAGGTCCAGCAGTTCGAAGGGCCCCATGCGAAAGCCGGCGGCCTCGCGCATGATGCGATCCACCTGCTCGAAGCTGGCGACGCCTTCGCCGACGATGTTGACAGCCTCCAAGGTGTAGCCGCGTCCCACCTGGTTGACCAGGAATCCCGGCGTGTCCTGTACGTGAACGACATCCTTGTCCATCTTCTGGCCGACCGCTTCCAGGGTGTCAATGATGTGCGGCTCCGTGCGATGCGCCTGTATGACTTCGACCAGCCGCATGCGGGAAACCGGATTGAAGAAATGCATGCCGGCGACCCGGCCCGGGCGCTTGCAAGCCGCCGCCAAGGTGGTGATGGACAAAGAGGACGTGTTCGATGCCAGGATGCAGTCTTCAGCGACCACGCCTTCCAGTTCGGCGAACAAACGGCGCTTGGCGTCCAGATCTTCGGTGATGGCTTCAATGACCAATTGCGCGTTTTTCAAGCTGGCCAGGCCGGCGGCCACGCGCAGGCGGTCCAGCGCGCCATCAGCCTTTTCACGTGCCAGGCGGCCCTTGGCCACTTCGGTTTCCAGCGCCTGGGCAATGGCCGCGTGCGCGGCCTGCGCAATGCCTTGGTCGGCATCCACCAGCAGCACTTGCGCGCCCGACAAGGCTGCGGCCTGGGCAATGCCGCGCCCCATGGCGCCTGATCCGACCACGCCGATATGTTGGATATCACCCTGCATGCTCATTGCCCCTTGAAAGTTGGCGTGCGGCGTTCCAGGAAGGCATGCATGCCTTCCTTCTGGTCCTGGGTATCGAACAGCAGCTCGAAAGCGCGCCGTTCCAGCATCAGCCCGGTGGCCAATGGCGCGTCGGCGCCCGCCAGGGCCACTTCCTTGGTAAGGCGCACGGCAATGGGCGGGCGGCGGGCGATCTGTTCCGCGATTTCCATGGCGCGCTGCAGGGCCTGCCCCTCGGTCACTACTTCGCTGGCCAGGCCGATCTCGTAAGCCCGCCGGCCTGTAATGGCTTCACCGGTCAGCATCATGGGCATGGCGCGAAATTTTCCTACGGCGCGCATCAGCCTTTGCGTCGCGCCCCCGCCCGGCATGATGCCCACCGCCACTTCCGGCTGCCCGAGCTTGGCGCTTTCCTCGGCCACGATGATGTCGGCATGCATGGCCAGTTCGCAGCCGCCGCCCAGCGCCGCGCCATGCACGGCGGCAATCAGGGGCTTGGTGAATTCGGCCAGGGCGCGCCAATGGCGCAGCACCTCCATGCCCCAGATGTCGGCCGGCCCCAGGTCTGCCGCTTCGCGCAGGTCCGCCCCCGCGGCAAAGCATGGGCCCTTGCCGGCGACCACCACGCAGCGCACTTCGGGGTCGTCCTGCAAATTGCGGAAGGTGTCCGCCAAAGCAGTCCGCAGAGGCAGGTTTAAGGCGTTACGCGCTTCGGGGCGGTTCAGATGCACCACCGCCACGCCGCTATTCGATACCTCGCACAGCAGGATGTTTGCGTTCTCCGACATGGATAGCCCTTTACAGAGATGTAAGGGTTTATGGTAGGGAAGCGGCGCTTATTT
>JAEWEH010000128.1 GCA_023389535.1 Pseudomonadota bacterium | reverse complement strand
CCCTGGGGGCCTACCACAGGCCGTGGAAATAGCCGCAGCCGTTTCCAGGCCCTTGGTCCGAAGCGGTGGAAAGCCGCGTGGATGTACACAGGTGTAGATATCATGAAAATCGCTTTGGGACCGGTTCAATATTATTGGGCGCGGGTGGATCTGTTGCAGTTTTACGAATCCGCGACGGAATGGCCGGTAGACATCGTTTATCTGGGCGAGACCGTTTGTTCGCGGCGCCACGAGCTGCGCCTGCCGGACTGGCTGGAAGTCGCCCGGATGCTGGCCGACGCCGGCAAAGAGGTGGTGCTGTCCACGCAAGTCCTGCTGGAGTCGACACAGGACGTCGCGGCGATGCGCAAGATCGCGGGCAATGGCGACTTCATGATAGAGGCCAACGACATGGGTGCGGTGCACCGCCTGGATGGCAAGCCCTTTGTGGCCGGACCTTTCCTGAATGTCTATAACGAACCCACGCTGGATGTTCTTTCCGGCCTGGGTGCAAGACGATGGGTGATGCCGCTGGAAATGGGGCGCGAAGCTTTGGCCCGCATGCAGGCCGCCCGCCCGGCCGGTTTGCAGACCGAGGTGTTCGCCTACGGCCGCATGCCCCTGGCTTTCTCAGCGCGCTGCTTTACCGCGCGACACCGGAATATTCCGAAGGACAATTGCCAGTATGTCTGTATGGAGCATCCCGATGGGCTGCTGCTCCAGACTCGTGAAGGCCAGCCTTTCCTGGTGCTTAATGGCATACAGACACAGTCGGCGCTGGTCTACAACCTGATCAATGAACTCGACGACATGCGCCGCCTGCAGGTCGATGTGCTGCGCCTCAGTCCGCAGTCCCAGCACACCGGCCGCATCGCGGATTTGTTCCGCCAGGCGTTGAGCGGCAAGTTGTCCGCGGCGCAGGCTGGTACGCACATGCTTGAGTTGATGCCGGCGGGCCAATGCAACGGCTACTGGCATGGCAGGCCGGGGCTGGAACATTACGCGGCTTGAAGTGTCTTGATGCTAACGGGCCGTAGGCCGAACAAGAAGGCAAGAAATGAATATATCGCTACCAGCCATTCCGGCCCCGCTGGCGCGGGCGCTTGGCCGCCTGCCGGCGTATCCCGGGTCCGTGCTGTTCGTGACCGGGTTGAATCTGACTTTAGCCCGGCATTTGCCGTCCGATACCTTGGCCATGCTTGAAGGCAAGGCCTTGCGGGTCAAGCTGCGCGACGCCGGACTGGCATTCGACTTTGTCTGGCGAGGGGATCGTTTCCAGGCGGCCGGGCGCGGCGCCCCCGTGGCACTGACGATTGCCGCCAGCGTTCAGGATTTCATTGCAATGATACAGCGCAAGGAAGATCCCGATACCTTGTTCTTCAGCCGGCGCTTGATCATGGAAGGGGACACCGAGCTGGGCCTGCTGGCCAAGAATACGCTGGACTCCATCGATATGTCGGTCTTTGCCTGGGGCAGGCCCGCCGGCCGGCACTAGGCCAGCCGGCATAACCGATTTACGCGCGACGCGGGCATCAGGCAGGGCGAGGGCCGGTCGCTGTGAAGACCGCCCGCTGTGGGTGTTTGCCTGCGATGGCCACAGCGGTGGCGCGAGCCTTGTGCGGCCTCAGCCCAGGATCTTGAAGTCGATGATGATTTCGCCGGGCTGGCGCGACTGATATTCAATCTGGATATCGTCCCCGAAATGCCCCTGCAATTGCTGCAGCAGCGGCAATGGGTCGTGGTCATTGCAGAACCGCATGGTTTCACCTGGATGCAAGGCCGACAGGGCACCGAAAATGGCGGCATGGCGAAAACGTTTGGCTACGCCTCGCGCATCAAAGGCATAGACGCCTTCGGAAAGTATGGGCGGTGGGGTATCGTTAGGCACGTGGGCTTCCTTTCTGTTGGTGGCTTACTGAACGAAAAATCCGTAATGCCATTGTAGGGAGCCATGCCCGCAAAAATGCTGGGAACCCTATTCCCGATAAGGTTGTAGGGAGTGCGCGGACAAGGGTTTCTGCGTTGCGGCGACTAGGGCGCCCAGCACCAGTATGGCTGCCGACACGGCCAGCCCCGTGGATAAAGAACCAGACAGGTCGCTGATCCATCCGGCCGCCACCGGGCCTATGGTCTGGCCTGCTGCAAACAGGCTGGTGGCGACCGCCAGGGCGCTGCCCCAGGCGGGCCGCGCGAGATTGGTCTTGATGAAGGCGGTGGCGGCCGAGGGCACCATGAAGACGCTGGCGCCCACCAGGGCGGACGACAGCCAGATCCCCAGCAGGTTGGGCAGGGCAAGCGGAAGCGCGGCGCCGGCGGCCAGTACAAGCATTGACGCCGTCATGGGCCATCCATCTTGCCGCCCGTTGAATACGCCTTTCCATAACCAGGGGGCGAGCAGCGTCATGCTGCCCAGTACGGTCCACATGATGGAGGTCGTGGCGGCGAGCGGCAAGGCGTGTGCCGCGCTATGGCGCAGCCACGCCACGATGAAGGTCATGTAAGCGATATATCCCAGTCCGAACAGGAAATAGGCCACGAGTTCGGGGACACAGGGCCGCCATGGCCAACTGGATGACGCACCCGGCTCGGCGGGCTCGGCGATGCTGCGCATGGCTGCGATGGCAGCCAGGGACAGCGGAGCGCACGCGCCGGCGATGGCGATCCATGCCCATGGCCAGGCCGCGGGGCCTGCATAGTCGAACAGCCACGGCAAGGACGCGCCGGTGGCCAGCATGCCCAGGCCGCCGCCGCTGAAAAAGATCACGATGGAACGCGTGCCCAGGACACCCGATAGGACGCCCCCAGTGATGAAGGCGCCCGCCGCGCCAAAGCCCGCCATGAAACGATACAGCGCAAGCAGATGAAAGTGTTGCGTCAGGCCGTTGGCCAACAGCGCCAGCGTAGTCAGGACCAGGCCCGCCGCAAACAGCCGTCGATTCCCCACGCGGCTCACACAATAGAGCGTCACTAGCGCCCCGAGCAAATAACCCAGCGCGTTGGCGGTATTCAACCAGCCTGCTTGCGCATAGTTCAGGGCCAAGTCGGTTTGCATCGCCGGCAGGATGAGCGCATAACCGAAGCGTGCGAAACCGACGGATACGGCGGCCCCGCCGGATAGCGCCCATGCAGTCATTGCCGGTGTCATGATGCCCCGCCCATGTAGTCAGTTGGCGTATTCTACCCGCCACCACTTGGGAAACAGCGCCTGTATGCGCCGTTGTCCGTAGCGGTCGTCGATCAGATGCAGGACGCCGTCATCGGTGCACGAGCGGATGACCCTGCCGGCGGCTTGCACCACCTTCTGCAGGCCGGGGTAGAGATAGGCGTAGTCGTAGCCGTGTTCCGCGCCGAACATGGCGCTCATGCATTGCTTCAACTGTTCGTTGACCGGGTTGACCTGGGGCAGGCCCAGTGTGGACACGAAGGCGCCGATGAGCTGGCTGCCCGGCAAGTCCACCCCTTCGGCGAACGCGCCGCCCAGGACGGCGAAGCCGATGCCCGAGCCTCCTTCGACGAAGCGGGCAAGAAATTGCTCCCTGTCGGTTTCGCTCATGCCGGGTGATTGGCGCCAGATGGAGATCTGGGGAAAGCAGCGTGCGAATTCATCGGCGACCTGTTCCAGGTAATCAAAGCTGCTGAAGTAGCTTAAATAGTTGCCGGGACGCTTTTCGTATTGGGCGCCCATGACTGCGGCGATGGGACCCAGCGACTGGCGCCTGTGGATGTAGCGTGTCGATATCCGGCGGCTGATACGCAGCTGCAGTTGTTCCGCCTTGAACGGCGAATCTACGTCCAGCCCTGCTGTGTCGGCGGGCATGCCCAAAGTATCCAGATAGAAGCGCCAGGGCGTCAGCGTTGCGGAAAACAAGGTGGCGCTGCGGCAGGTGGCAAAGCGCGGCGCCAGAAACGGCGCCGGGATCATGTTGCGCACGGACAGCGTGGCGCGAACGCCGGCCCGGCCGGGTGACGGCGCCAGCTTGATGTCAAAGACCGAATGCGTGCCGAAGGATTCCGCCAGACGGAGGAAATGCAGGACGTCGAAGTGAAAACGCTGCAGTGCAGGGTCTATGGACGCATCCGCTACATCCATGTGTTCGGCGATGGCGGCGCCAAGGCGTAGCATCGCCGCATGCAACTGCGTCGGTATATCGGGGTAGGCTTGGTAGTCGGCAACCTGGTCGCGGTGGCAGGCGCGCCAGCTGCGCAAGACCGCCGTGAATGCCTTACGCAGCGCAGCCGGCGCGGCGTCCCGCGCAGCGTACAGGTCGCCCTCGCGCAGTTCGAGGCTATACATGCCGCGGGCTCGATCCAGCAGATTGTGCGCTTCGTCCGCCAGGACACCCACACGCCATTGGCGGGCCGCGGTCAAGCCATGCAGCAGGGCGGTGGCGTCAAAATAGTAGTTGTAATCGCCGACGATGACGTCGCTCCATTGGGCCATGTCGTGGCTTAGCCAATACGGGCAAATGGCATGCTCCAGGGCGATGGTGCGCAGCGTGCTGCGGTCCAGCATCTGCCGGCTGGCTGCTTGCTGGCGTGCCGCCGGCAAGCGATCATAAAAGCCAGCGGCCAAGGGGCAGGACGCCCCATGGCAGGCGCTGTCAGGGTGTTCGCATGCCTTTTCCCTGGCCGTCAGTTCCAGCACCCTGAGCCGCGGTGCGGCGGCGTCTTCTTGCTGTCCCGTCAGCACGGCCAGGGTGTCCAGCGCCAGGCGCCGGCCGGTGGTTTTTGCGGTCAGGAAAAAGACCTTGTCGAGATTGTCGCGGACGCAGGCCTTCAGCATGGGAAATAGCGTAGCGGCGGTCTTGCCTATGCCGGTGGGCGCCTGGGCAAGCAGGGATCGCCCCTGACGTACTGCCTTGTAGACCGTCTCGGCCAGGTGTCGCTGGCCGGGCCGGAAGTCGCCATAGGGAAAGCGCAAGGCCTCCAGGGCGTGATCGCGGTGCGTCCTGTGGCGCTGTTCGCTTTCCGCCCAGTCGGCATAGCGATCACACTGCAATGTAAAGTGCTGGGCCAGCTGATCGGCGCTGCAGGTTTGTGTGAACACGGTTTCCTTGCGGTCCGTGATGTCGTAATAGACGAGCGCCACGTCGATTTCCGGCAGGGCGCGCTGAGCGCACAACAAATGAGCATAGACCTTGGCTTGCGCCCAATGCAGCGCCCGGTGGTTGCCTGGCATGGTGTCCAGGCGACCGCGGTGGGTTTTGATTTCTTCCAGTCGGTTCAAGGCCGGGTCATAGCCGTCGGCACGACCGCGTACAGTCAGCTTGCCGCAATCGCCCGACAGGCTGATTTCGGACTCATAGTCCCGGGAGCGTCGGCTCCTTACCGCCGCGTGGCCCTCGATGCCTTCCAGCGCAGTTGGCGCAGGAGTGAAGCGCAGGTCCAGGTCGCCGCTGCGGGCTGTGAATTCACATAAGGCGCGAACGGCGACGGTGTAGTTCATGAGTCGACGCGACTGACATAGCAGACGCTGGCCGGGATATCGTGGCGCGAACAGAAATCCAGCCAGCGCAATTGGTTGTACTGCAGGCGGTCTCCCGGGCCTTTGACCTCGATCAGTTGATAGCGTCTTTCGGCGGGCCAGAACTGGATCAGATCGGGCAGGCCCGAGCGGTTGACACGTATGTCTTGCAACAGGCGGCGAAAAAATAGCCCGAGCTGTTCGGCCGGCATGCATTGCAGCGCCAGTTCAAGAAGTTCGTCGCTGAGCAGGCCCCAATACACGAAGGGCGACTGGATGCCCGCCTTGGAATCGAAGTGGCGGCGTATGGTATTCAGGTACTGACCGCTGCGCAACTGATCAAGGCAGGTCTCAAAGAGACCGCGGCGCCGTTCATGAAAACCGCTGCGCAGCAAATCGGCCGGCCCTTGCTGGAAAGGATGGAAGAATGCGCCTGGGACCGCAGCGAACACCGCGTCCCAGCAGAGCAATCCGAACAGCGAGTTGACCAGGCCGTTCTCGACATAAAAGACGGGCGCCGATGCGTGGCTGAGGCATTCCTTGACCTGTTCTTCGACACGTATTGGTGCATCAGGCAAGGCAAGGTCCAGGCGCATCGTAGCGCTGGGGGTGTGCGCTGTACTGCATGCCTGCCCGCAACGGCGTTCCAGCCTGCGTATCATGCGCAACACGGTTTGATGTTCCTCTTCGCTTTCGGGGGCCTGCAGCGCCAGGCGGGCGAGGGCGAGTGCCGCTTCAGGCCGTTCAGATCGTTCCAGCACGCGTATGCGGCGCGCGCGGACTCCCCGATACATGCACCGGCCGTAACTGTCCAGCGCGCGTGCCCAGTCGCCACGGCGTTCGTACTGTCGGCCTATCCCAAGCAGCAATTTTCCGCGGCGCGATTCCAGCCATTCGTTGGAGTAGGCATCGGGTATGGCGGCCAGGATGTCATCCAGCGCGGGATTCTGGCCTGCCGATTGTTCGGTGGCGGCGAGCAAGGCATCCTTGCAGCCATGCAAATGTAGATAGTCATCGACTTCCTGCCGCGTCTGGAAGGCGCGGGCGGACTCTGGAAAGTCCACCTTCTGGTACGTATACAGACCCAGGTCTGACAGTACGAACTCGTTCCATTCTTGATTCAGGTTGCCGAAGAACATCAGGCGGAACCGGTCGCACATTGCCGAAATATCGACTTTGTAGATACGGTCGTTGTCCAGCTCGGTGTGTTGCAATGTGCTGTCAGGGGGGAAATCATTGTGCCGTCTTTCCCACTGTCCCAAGGTCCAGGCTACTTGAAAGTCGGGACGCAGCGTATCCAGCAACTGTTGCTTGGACTGTCCTGGTGTAAGGGCAGACCATCGAAAACGCCCGGCGAGTTCGGCCTTGGTGAAAAGCTTGAAAAGTTCGTCCAGCGTGATGGTCGGCTGATCCAGGATCCACCTGCGCTCGATCAAGGGCTGCGCGGCTGTGGCGGTGTCGCCGATTTCGGCATAGTGCAGCTTGCTGGTGCGAAAAAGCTGACCTTTGCGCATGATCATGCGCACCAGCAAACCTTGCGCACCGCGCGGCAAGCGCGCGAATTCCTGCATGAACCCGAGTTCTTCGGCGTCCAGCAAGTCACTGTAGCGTTGCTCCAGCCATTGAAGGACGAACTGGAAGTTGTCCAGGTAATACCAAACGGGAAGGGGCGGCGGGGTGGTCGACATGTGGGTCGGGGATGCGGCGGCAAGCCTTGAAGGCATGTCGCCGAAGTCATCTTGCAAATACGCTACTGATTTTTTATACAGTTTATCAGGTTTCGTCTGGTCCTCTGGCCGGCGAGATCCGGGTTACGAAGCGGGGGCTTTGTTTAAGAATATGTTGCCTGCCGCCCCTTGGGGACCCTTAAGGAATTGAGCCCCAATCGACAGGAAATAAAAATTCATGGCGGCGGGCTGCGATGCGACACCGCCTTCAAATCCCTTTTCTTCAGGCGGTGTTACATCGTGGCCGGCGAATCCGATGCCGGACTTTCGCCCAGCAGGCCCGGCACTTGCTACAGAGCTTTCGGACCTGCGGCTGGGCGGCGCAGCGGCGTGTCGGGCAACCCGTTACATTCGCTGTGATTTCGTCGCGCCTAAGGCCCGCTCCAGCGTTTACGGTAAAGACGTACTTTGCAAAAAGGGGAACATCATGAACAAAGACACTATGGAAGGCCAATGGAAACAACTATCCGGCAAAGCGAAAATTGCCTGGGGCAAGCTGACCGATGACGAGCTGACTCAGATTAATGGCGACGCCGAGAGGCTTGCCGGCTTGGTCCAGGAACGGTATGGCCGCACTCGCGAGGAAGCGGAGCGTGAAGTGCGCGACTTCTTCGACCAAAATCGCTAAGCGTTAAACATCCGATAGTCGCAAGAAGTTGAAATCATGCAGTGCAGCGCGGCGCTGGGACCGCCCGGCGTGCGCACAGCAACAGAAGGAGAACGATATGCTTTATTACGCCGTTGTGTTTTTCGTGATCGCCATCGTCGCGGCTTTGTTGGGATTCGGCGGCATCGCCGCCGGGGCGGCGTCAATTGCGCAGATACTGTTCTTCATTTTCATCGTGCTTGCCGTGCTGGCCCTGCTTAGCGGCCTGTTTCGGCGACGGTAAGTCCAGTGCTGCCTGACCTTGACGGTCAGGTTCTGGGGCCCGCTGGCTGCTTGGCTTGCGGGCCTTTTTTTTGCCGTCGGGCTTTCTGTTTTCTTGACGCGCTTCCCATGCGCGCAGCTCCGCACGGTACATATCCATCGATTCCTCGTAGAAATCGAAGATGCAGGGAATGCACCCCCCACCGCAGCATTCGCTGTTGTCGGGCCGGGGTGGCGGTTCAGGGCGTGGGTCGGTGTCGGGTTTGGACATGATGCGTCTTGTGGCCGGGGTAGCTGCGCCGTCTTACAAACGGATTGGCGCTTATTTCCACTTTAGCGCAGAATAGCCCCCATGTTGACGCCATGCCCCGCCAAGACCCCATCGCCCGGATCCGTCCGGAGCCGCATTGCCCATCAAGTGGCGCTGCTATGTTTGCTCGCCGCTGCCGGTTCATCGCATGCAGGCAGCCTGGTGTGGTCTCAGGACAAGATCAGCCCGCCTCTTAATTACCGGGACGACCCGGTAGCGGTGCCCTACCGTGCGCCGGGCTCAGGCGAAGCCGGGCAGCCTGCGGGGCAAAGCATCGTTTCGGTCCATGCCAGCATAAGCTATGCAGGTAGCACGGCGCTACGCACCTTATTGTGCTGGAACAGCCTGGCTCATTGCGTGCCGGTCACCGGCAACGCGACGACGACGAACGCTTTTAATGGTTTGGACCCGTTCAAGCCGATGTTGCTGGTGCATGAAGTGCCCGGCAAAGGCCCGTTGCCGACCCCGCTTTACGTCAAGGGGCGGGTGGCCGTATGGTACGGCCCTTAGCGGCCGGCACCGCAAGCCTGCAGGGCGCCGCGCTACCAGATGGCGGACGCATCGATGTCCGGCAAGGTGGGTCGGCCAGTCAGTGCCATGGCGACTTCCAGTTCCGTCCTGAGGATATGCAAGACGTGCGCGACGCCTGCAGCGCCGGCAGCTGCCAGGGCGTAGATATAGGGCCGGCCTATCAGTGTCGCGCTCGCGCCCAGAGCCAGGGCCTTGAATACATCGGTGCCGCGGCGGATGCCCCCATCCAGCAGAATGGGGGCGCGGCCGCCCACCGCCTGCGCTATGCGCGGCAATGCATCGAGCGTGGCGGGCAGCGTGTCCAGGCTGCGGCCGCCGTGATTCGAGACAACAATGCCTGCGGCGCCGCAGTCCAGCGCCTGGCACGCGTCGTGAGGGTTGATGATGCCTTTCGTCAGCACTGGCAGCCGCGTCACGCCGGCCAGCCATTCCAGGTCTTTCCACCCCGGCGCGGCCGCCAGCATGGGGCTGCCGAACAGCGCGCTTGACCCGGGCTGTGCAGTATGGGCGGGCAAAGCCGGCATGTCGCGCAGGTTGACCGCTTCGATGTGCGCGGGCAGCGTGAACCCCGCCCGTTGTTCACGATTGCGAATCCCATTGACGGGCGCGTCGACCGTCAGCACCAGCGCCCGATAGCCGGCCGCTTCAGCGCGCTCGACCAGAGCGCGAGTAAACCCGCGATCGGCCTGGATATAAAGCTGAAACCAAAGCGGCGACCGCGCTTGTGCGGCGATGTCTTCCAGTGACATGCTGGCCTGGGTGCTGACCACCATGGCCGACCCGAGCGCCGATGCCGCCAGTGCCGTGGCCAGCTCACCGTCGGGATGGGCGAGCTTCTGATAGGCCACTGGCGCCAATAGAATGGGATAGTCCAATTGGCAGCCGAACAGTTCCAGTTTAGTGCTGGCGCGTGATAGATCCACCAGCGCGCGCGGCTGCAATTTCAGCCGGCCGTAAGCGG
>JAEWEH010000118.1 GCA_023389535.1 Pseudomonadota bacterium | reverse complement strand
CCGGGCGGTCGCGCCCCGGACGATCGCCCTGCAGGCGACCGTCCGGCACGCCCCGCCCGGCCCGAGTTCTCGCACAAAGGCCCCGGCAAACCCGGAGCCCGCCCCACCGCGCGCCCTGGCTTCGCCGGTAAGCCGACCTCCACCCGTGGCAAAAGCGCCGCCCGCCGCGGTAGCTTTGCCTAAGACCGGACAGCAGCCATGATTCCGACAGGAATTTAGGCGCCCACCCAACCATAACGCCCCGCTCGACGGGGCGTTATGGTTTTTGGTATCAGGGCTGCGCGATAGCGTCTTAACCTTTAAGTGCAGCTTGTGCCTCTACGGGCAGTTTCTCGATCACGTTCAGATAAGCAGATGCGGTTGCATCAGGTTGACGCCGCCCTTGCTCCCAGCCTTTGAGGGTTGCCAAGGGAATTCGGTAGGCCAGCGAGAAGGCTTGCTGTGACATCTTCAACCGTTCGCGCAGGCTACGCACGTCAGGCACATGCACAGTATGCACTTGGGCTGCTTTCGAGTGACCCTTCGCTTGAGCTATCGCTTGATTCAAGCTTTCGATCAAATCATCCCCAAAGTTGGTTCCCATCTTAATCTCCCCTAACATGCTGCTCCTTCAGCAGCATGGTCAGCTTTGCAACCTGATGTCTTTGATTCGGCGTCAAGTCCGCCCTCGCCGCCTTTGCATAGGCCAGCAGCATATAAATCGGAACATCCGTTCGGTAGTAGAAATAGAAGAACGCGGCAGCTCGATGATGGCAATCGGCCTTGTCTTCATATTCACTATACGTCATTGACGCCTATTTGAGCAAGGAAGGGATATCGTTGAATCAACTATCAACGGGAAAGAGGGGATATGCTCTCGCATCCCCGGCGCGGATTTCGCGCTAACGCTCTGAAATGTCCCGCTCGATGTGCGCTGGCTACAATAGCGCCATGAAACTTCTCGCCCGCAAGCCGCTGTTGCTTGCCTTCCTTTTGTCATTGCCCTTGTGGGTGGTATTTGGCAATTACCTGGTCGCCATCATGGTGGGCTTGCTGGCGTCTTTCCTGATCGCCATGTGCCACGCGCTATACGTCTTGAGGAACAAGAAATGACGCCCGCTTCCTCAACAGCACTGCCCAAGGGCCTGCCCGCGCTGGATGCCGACTCGGCGCGGCACGGGCAAGCGGTCGAGGCGCACCTGCGCCGGCGGATCAAGGCTGCAGAACATCATTTTCTGCCCTTCGAACATTGGATGGACGATGCGCTTTATGCCCCCGGCCTGGGGTATTACGCCGCCGGCAATACCAAGTTTGGCGGCGGCCTTCCTACGGGGGACTTCACCACCGCGCCCGAATTGACGCCCTTGTTCGGGCAAACCTTGGCCGGGCAGGTCGCGCAGGTCCTGCGGGCCAGCGGCAGCACCACGGTATTGGAGTTCGGCGCAGGATCGGGCGCTCTGGCGGCAGCGCTCATCCCCGCCTTGCGGCGCCTGGGGCTGGATCCGCAATACCAGATTCTGGAAGTGTCGGCGGATCTGCGCGCAAGGCAACAGCAGCGCTTAGGCCCATTCGGCGATAGCGTGGTCTGGCTGGATGCGCTGCCTTCAGCTTTCACGGGCTGCGTGCTGGCCAACGAAGTCCTGGACGCGATGCCCGTTGCACTGTTTCAGTGGAATGATGAAGGCGAACTAATGGAGCTCGGAGTGTCGCTGGGGCAGGCCTCCGGACACGACGACCTTGCGGCCACGGGACGACCCGACAGCACCGCGGCCGGACAGCACGCCCCGGGGCTGGATGGCGCAATGCCTGCCAATGCGACTGGCTCCAATGCCAGTCCCTTCATATTCGTGGATAGGCCTGCACCGCCCGCGCTGAAGCAGGCCGTGGCCCAGCGCATGCCTCCCCTGCCCGGCTACCGCTCCGAAATCAATTTGCGCGCCGAAGCCTGGGTGAAGCAGATGGGCGGCTGGCTGCAGCGTGGCGCCGCCCTGCTGATCGATTATGGTTTCCCGCAGCGCGAGTACTACCATCCGCAACGCAGCGAAGGCACGCTGATGTGCCATTTTCGGCACCATGCCCATGGTGAACCCCTGGTCCATGCGGGATTGCAGGACATCACCGCCCACGTCGATTTCACCGCCATGGCGGATGCCGCCCTGGAAGGCGGCCTGCATGTGCTGGGGTATACGTCCCAGGCGCGATTCCTGATGAATGCAGGGCTGGCCGAGGTGCTGGCGGAATCGAGCGCGGCCTTGCAAGACAACGCCACATCTGACACCGCCGGGCGCGACAATACGGGCCGTGCGTCGGCGGCCGGCGCCACTGCGCAAAGCCTGGGAGCCATTCAGAAACTGGTGTCGGAAGCGGAAATGGGCGAGCTGTTCAAAGTCTTGGCGATAGGCCGGGACATCGATGAACCACTGATCGGCTTCCAACGGGGCGACCGGCGCGATCGCCTGTAAGCAGCGACGACCACCGACGAGCTCGCAGCAAACCGGGCAGGCATCATCCGCCTACTTTACGTCAAGCTTGCGTCGGCGATGGACCACGATGGTTGTTACGGCTGCGCATCCAATAATTTTTCCGCCAGCACTTCATTGACAATGCGGTGGACGGCGCGGATGCCGGCATCCAGGCGCAGATTCTTGTTGGTGACCAGGTTGATCGTCCGGGTGATGGGCGGGTCGACGATAGGCGTGATGCACAGCTCGTTGCGTGCCAGCTCGTCGCCGACGGAATGGATGGATAAGATACTGTGGCCTTTGCCCGCCGCCACGAGTTTCTTGATGGCGTAGGTCGAGTCGACATCGGTTTGAATGCGCGGGCCCTTGCCCAGGTTGTCGCTGAAAACCTTTTCGATCATCAGGCGCAGGGTCTGCGGGAAAGCCGGCAATATCAAGTCCAGATCCGCTATGTCCGCAAGAGTGATCGTTTCGGGCAGTGCGGCCTTCGCCTCCGGACTGCTAATCAGGTACAGGTTTTCGCGGCCGATGAACTGCACCGACAAAGGCGTGTTGCGAGGCGTGTCGTACACTACCGCTACGTCTATCCGCCCGCTTTCGGCCCATTCCAGCAACGTGCCGCTCATGCTCTCGACCAGTGTCAGCTTGATGTTGGGATACGTCTGATTCACCCGCTCGAGCACGTCCACGCAGAACTTGATGTGGACGGCCGTCGACATGCCCAGCGTCACATTGCCCAGGGGGTTCAGGTCCGACGACAAAAAGTCGTCATGTACGGAATCCACCCTGCGCAGGATCTCCAGGGCATGGGTCTTCAGCTTGTGCCCTGCATGGGTCAGTTCAATGCCCCGCGGCAATCTATTGAACAAGACCTGCCCTAACTCTTCTTCCAGCTGCTTCAAGCGCTGGGACAGCGCTGGCTGGGCCACATGGATCTGGGCGGCCGCGCCGGAAATGCTGCCGGCTTTGACCACCGCCAGGAAATATCGCAATTGGGTCAATGTCATTCAAGTATTCCCATGGTCGCTCCGTTCTGCTGTCGGGGCATCCGCATGTTTTGCCTATCCCTTCTGCGCCGGGCCGACGGGCGCCGGGATGCTCGGCTTTCCATATGAAGCCTGTTTGCGGCATACATAAACATGTATGTTAACCATATTCAAACAATATTTGATATATGCCTTTGCCGATGAAAGAATAGGCCGTCCATTACAGCTAAAGTGTTCAGGAGACATGACAATGATGCAGCTACCCAGACTCACCGCACGGCTCTGCGCCATCGCCGCGGCAAGCATGCTTGCCTTCGCCTCGCAGGCCGCATCCTTTCCGACCAAACCGGTCAATGTGGTGGTTCCACAAGCGCCCGGCGGCACCAATGACATCATTGCCCGTATCGTGTCCGAAAAGCTGGCCGAACAACTCGGCCAGCCCTTCATCGTCAACAACCGCCCCGGCGCGGGCGGGAATATCGGCACCCAGGCCGTCATGCGCGAGCCCGCGGACGGCCACACCATCCTGTTCACCATCAGCAGCACGCAAGCCATCAACCCCGCGCTATACAAGAACCCGGGCTTTGACCCCGTCAATGACTTCGAACCCGTGGCCGCGGTCGGTTCCGTGCCGAATGTGCTGTGCGTCAATCCTTCCTTCCCCGCCAAGAACTTGAAAGAGTTCATTCAGCTGGTCAAGGACAATCCGGATAAATATCAGTACGCCTCCGCAGGCAACGGGTCGCTGAATCACTTGTTGGGCGCCATGCTGGACAGCAAGGGCGAACTGAAACTGCAGCATATCCCCTACAGGGGGGTGGCGCCCGCCATGGCCGATGTGCTGGGCAATCAGGTGCCCATGGTATTTGCCAGCCTGCCTTCATCCATCGCCAATATCAAGGAAGGCAAACTACGCGCCATTGGCGTCAGCACGGAAAAACGCAATCCGGCCCTGCCCGATGTACCCGCCATCGGTGAAGAAATCCCCGGCTACAGCGGCGACCTGTGGATTGCCATGTACGTGCTCAAAGGCACGCCCAAAGCAACCATCGACACCTTGTACAAGGCCACCGAAGCCGTGCTCAAGGAACCAGCGGTGAAAGACCGCTTTGACAAGCTTGGCATCGAAATGCTGCACGACAACCCCGAGCAGCTCGCCCAAAGGCTGACAGCCGATCTTGAAAAGTGGTCGGCCATCGTCAAAGCGTCCGGCGCGCAAATCAACTGATCTCCGGCCGCGCCAGGCAACCCTACCCACACAACGAATAGGTCAGCGCGCACATTGGACAGTCCTCCGTGGGCTGTCTTGTGCCGGGCCTATTCGCGCGCCCCGCAGAACGCGAGGGCAATCAATACATCAAGGAAGTTTCTGTGAAAGCATGTGATCCGGATCATAAAGGGCCTTTGCAAGGCATCAAAGTCATTGATATGTCGCGCTTGGTCGCCGGAAACATGTTGACGCTGTTTCTGGCCGATTTCGGCGCCGACGTCATCAAGATAGAACGCCCCGGCAAAGGCGACGACCTGCGGAACTGGCGCGAGGCTGGCCAAGCGGTTTATTGGAAGGTGTACGGCAGGAACAAGCGCTCCGCGGCGCTGGACCTGAAAACTGAAGCAGGCATGGCCCAGCTCAAGAAACTTATCAAGAACTCGCATATTCTGGTGGAAAACTTTGTGCCGGGTGGATTGGAGAAAATGGGCTTGTCCCCCGATGTGCTGCATCGGTTAAACCCCAGCCTGGTCATCGCGCGCGTTTCGGGCTGGGGCCAGACGGGCCCGTATAAATCCAGGCCCGGTTTCGGCACGCTGGTCGAAGCCATGTCGGGCTTTGCCTATCTGAACGGCTTTGCCGACCGGCCTCCGACGCTGCCGCCACTGGCCATGGCCGACATGATCGCGGGCATCTACGGCGCCGCAGGCGTGCTGACCGCGCTGCGCGCGGCTGAAGAAGACGGTATCGGGCAAGTGGTGGACTTGTCCTTGTTCGAGCCCATCTTTTCATTGATCTCGTCGGAAGCCGCCAAATACATGCTGACCGGCGAACCCACCATGCGTTCCGGCAACCAGTCCAGCCATACGGCTCCGCGCAATGTCTATGCCTGCAAAGACGACAAACACATCGCCCTGTCCGGCTCGATGCAGTCCATGGCCATGAGAATCTTCGACACCATAGGACGCCCGGAACTGAAAACCGATACGCGCTTCCATGACAACGACGCCCGCGTGCAGAACAAAGACGCGCTGGACGCCATTCTGCAAGACTTCATCGGAACAAAAACCCAGGAAGAGAATCTGAACCTGTTCGAACAGGCCGGCGTCACCGCCGGGCCGGTGTGCTCCGTAGCCGATTTGATCGATCACCCGTTTGTCGTGGGCCGCGAAGCCATCGTCAACCTTGAGGACGCGGAACTGGGCAGCGTCGCCATGCATAACATCATTC
>JAEWEH010000060.1 GCA_023389535.1 Pseudomonadota bacterium | reverse complement strand
TTCCTGGGCAGCGTGCCTTTCCTGATGCTCGCCGGCGTGGTGCATGCCGGCTGGCAATTGGGCCGTGCGGCGCTGGCATGCAGGCGTGCCCTCGGGAACGGCTCCGCGTCCGATTTCCACCGGCGCAAGCTGGCTACCAGCGTGTTTTATGCGGCCTGGATATTGCCCAGGGCGCAAGCCATGGCGGATTCCCTACTGGAAGGCGTGCTCGTGAAAGAGTACGCTGCAAAAGGAGTGCAAGCATAAGGGCGTGCCAGTATAAGGTTATACATAAAAGTTATTTCCTGGCTGCTGCTTATGCTGACACAATATATGGGTACCCGCCGCACAGGTGCGCCGAAGTAGTCCGGGGCGCACGGCAAGGGCACTGTCTCGCGGACCCCGCAAGGTTCGCGAGGCGTGACACGCCGTTATCGACGGCGGCAGGGCATCACCCATTTTTTTGTTAGTTTTTCCTTTAAGAGAGCTGCCATGACGACTTTGCGTTTGGGCGACACCGCCCCTGATTTCGAGCAAGATTCTTCCATAGGGAAGATCCGTTTCTATGACTTCCTGGGCGACAGCTGGGGCGTGCTCTTCTCGCACCCGGCCGACTTCACCCCGGTCTGCACCACCGAACTGGGCTACACGGCCATCGTCGCTGGCGAGTTCGCCAAGCGCAACGCCAAGGTCATTGCCGTGTCGGTCGACGATGCCGAATCGCACCGCAAGTGGATTGAAGACATCAACGAGACACAGAAGACCAAGGTCGAATACCCCATCCTCGCCGACGCGGACCGTAAAGTCGCAACGCTCTACGACATGATCCACCCCAACGCCAGCGCGACCGTCACCGTGCGTTCGGTGTTCATCATCGACCCCAACAAGAAGGTCCGGCTGATCATCACCTATCCCGCCAGCACCGGCCGCAACTTCAACGAAATCTTGCGTGTTCTGGACTCGCTGCAGCTGACCGACAGCCACAGTGTTGCCACACCGGTCAACTGGGAAGACGGCGACGACGTCATCATTGTGCCGTCCTTGCAAGACGAAGCCGTCCTGAAAGAAAAATTCCCCAAAGGCTACACCGCCGTGCGTCCCTACCTGCGCATCACGCCACAGCCCAATAAGTAAGCCAGGCACGGGAAGCATCAGCACATAAGCCGCTGTAGCCCCGTCAGAGGCACGCGGCAGGCAATCTTCCTTCAGATCAAGGGTGCGAAACCCGGACACAGAGCCGGCGTCTCGCATCCTTTCTTTTTGCGCGCTCAGATTCCCACGCATCTGCGTACCCAACGCCATCGCGGGTCTTCAGGCAACACAATCGCCACAGCGAAAAACGCAAATCACCCGACCCGCCAGGCCGCCTTCTATCGGATCCAAGCAAGTTCAAAACAGCCTTTCTGCTTATCAGATAACCTGGTATATTACGCCGATGCAAGTCAGCACCCCTACGCTTACCGACCAAGTCGCCACCATCCTCATGGAACGCATCCATGACGGCAGCTACCCCGTGGGTACCAAACTGCCTTCCGGCCGGCTCCTCGCCAGCGAATTCGACGTCAGCCCTGCCGTCATACGCGAAGCCACCGAACGCCTGCGCACCAAAGGCCTCGTACGCAGCCGCCAAGGCGCTGGCTGCCTTGTCCTGGCTGCGTCCAGCAACGAAGGCTTCACCATGGATGTCCCCGCGGCGTCCGACCGCGAAGCCCTGCGCCACATCTACGAACTGCGCCACGACATCGAAGGATCGGCCGCCGCCCTTGCGGCACTGCGCGCTACGGCGCAGGACACCGAGCAAATGCACACCATACTGGCCGCACTGCACCAAGCGCTGACCGTCCCCGACCAAGCCCTAGACTGGGACCTCAAGTTCCACCAAGCGCTGGCCCAGGCCACCCACAACCCCCATTATGGGCGCCTGCTCAAGTACCTTGCGCAGCAATGGCGGCACAGCGTTCAAATTGCCCGCCGGCATACCCTGGCCGTCGATCTGGCTGACACGCGCAGCACCGACGGCGCCCCCGGGCCCTTGGCCGAACGCGTTCACCAGGAACACGTTGCCGTATTGCGAGCCATTGAGCAGCGCGACCCCCAGGCGGCTCGCATCGCAGTGCAGCGGCATTTGCGCAATGCGTGCGAACGCCTGGGGCTGGATCTGTCTTCAATTCCGCTACAACCTGCCCAACATCCATGAAAAACTTCCCAGCACTGCTCATCGAACAGCTCGGCCAGGATGCCGTTCAAACTGATCCGGCCGACATCGCCCCCTGGCTGACCGATTGGCGCAACATCTATAGCGGCCAGGCCCAGGCGGTCGTCCGCCCGACGACCGTCGAGCAGGTGGCTGCCTGCCTGCGCCTCTGCAATGAACACAAAATACCGGTCGTACCGCGCGGCGGCAATACCGGCTTGTGCGGCGGCGCCACCCCTTCGGCCTCTGCCTCCAACGTCATTCTTTCTTTGGATCGCATGAACCGCATACGCTCCATCGACACCCTGGGCAATACTCTGGTGGCCGATGCGGGCTGCATCCTGGGCAATCTACGGCGTGCCGCGCAGGACGCCGGGCGCATGCTGCCCCTGAGCCTTGCCGCGGAAGATTCGTCGCAGATCGGCGGAAACGTCGCCACCAATGCCGGTGGCGTGAATGTCGTGCGCTACGGCATGGCGCGCGAGCTGGTGCTGGGCATAGAAGCCGTGCTGCCCAACGGCGACATATTCAATGGCTTGCGGACCCTGCGCAAGGACAATACCGGCTATGACCTCAAGCAGCTCTTCATCGGTTCCGAAGGCACCTTGGGCGTGATCACCGGCGTTGCCCTGAAGCTCGAGGCCTTGACGACAGTGCGCTCGGTCGTGCTGGCGGCCGTCAATTCTCCACAACAGGCGCTCGAGTTGTTCGAGCTCTTGTTCGGCATCTGCGGCCCGCGGCTGCAGGCCTTCGAATTCTTTACGGATCAATGCCTGGACCTGACATTGGCCCAGGTGGACGGCATACAGCAGCCCTTTGCGCAGCGCCACCCCGCCTACGTGCTGGTCGAACTTGCCGACACGGCGGATGCGGATAGCCTGGAGGCATTGCTGGAACGCGCCATAGGCGAGGCGCTGGAACGCGAACTGTGCCAGGACGCCATCGTATCCGCTTCCCTCTCGCAGTTGCAGGCGCTCTGGCGACTGAGGGAAGAAATTTCCGAGGCCCAGCGCGCCGATGGCCCGCACCTGAAGCATGATATCTCGCTGCCCATCCAGGACATTCCGGCTTTCATGGTGTCGGCGGAATCGCGCCTGCGTCAGGCCTACCCGGATTGCCGCTTGTTTGTCTTCGGCCACTTCGGCGATGGCAACCTGCACTACAACGTCTCGCGTCCTGCCGGCGCCGACAAGTCATGGGCGGCCACACATGAACACGCGGTGGCGGACCTGATATTCGACGAGGTTGCTTCCTACGGCGGCAGTATCAGTGCCGAACACGGCATCGGCCAGCTCAAGCGTGGCGCTTTTCTGCGCCTCAAGGCGCCCGTGCAGTTGGAGCTGATGTCACAGATCAAGCGGCTGCTCGATCCCAATGGCATCATGAACCCGGGCAAACTGCTGTAGGCCCTGCCATCCTGCGCTTCCGACAAGAGCCCCAAGTGAACAGCCTATTGCGCAAGCTGGACCTGACTTCCCTGAGGCTCTTCATTGCCGTTTGCCAGGAAAGCAGCATCGCGCGTGCGGCCGAGCGCGAATTCATCGCGCCCTCCGCCGTCAGCAGGCGGCTGGCCGACATGGAGGCGCTGGTAGGCCTGCCGTTGGTGGAAAGGCACGCGCGCGGCGTCAGGCCCACGGTGGCCGGCGAGACCGTGTTGCACTACGCCCACCAGATCATCAGCCATGTCGAAGGGCT
>JAEWEH010000041.1 GCA_023389535.1 Pseudomonadota bacterium | reverse complement strand
CGCCAGCCCTGACAATATCAATCAGTCTTATCGGCCCATTCCTCCATCAGGATCGGCACGGCAAGGTTGCACGAGTGTATCCCCATGACCGTCGTCAGTTGTATCGCTTCGAGGATTTCTTCGCGTGTGGCGCCATGCGCAATCGCGTTGCGCATATGCCGCCGGACGCCAGGCCCATACAAGTGAGTGGTCGCGGCGTTGATGGCAATGAGGATCAGCTCCTTGTACTTCTGCGGCAGCGGCCCATTACGCTGCGGCACGCTTCTGAAGGCCAGATAGGCCTCCATGAACTCCGGATCCAGTTCCCGCAACTGATCCCAAAGCGGGTTCCAGTCCCCCTTGGCGATATGCGCTTCGCAAAGCGGTGTATCTTTCTTTTCTGGCTGCCTATTTTCCTGCACCATATCATCTCCTTCTTTATTGGCGTGCCGCATCCGCGAGCATGAATTCCGCGGCGCGCTCGCCTATCATCATCGCTGCTGCGTTGGTGTTGGACGAGGCAATCGTCGGCATGATAGAAATATCTGCAATGCGCAGACCGTCGATGCCGTGCACCCGAAGCCTGGAATCCACGACCGAATGGGCTTTTTCACCCATCCTGCAAGTGCCGACCGTATGCCACGCCGTCTGCCCCGATTCCTTGATGTAGTCCAACAGACCGTCGTCCGTGTCCCCAACCGGGCCCGGGCGCTCTTCCGACACGATGACTTCCCGCATGGCGGGCTGTCCGGCAATCGCGCGAATCAGATGGAGAAGCTCGGTGGCGCACGCCCGGTCATCTTCATGTTGCAGATAATTGGGTTGAATGGCAGGTGCAGCCCTGGGATCGGCAGATACGCAATGTACGTAACCGCGCGATTTTGGATAGAGCATGAAGCCGCCGATGGAAAATCCAGGGAACTTGTCGATGCCGCCTACCCCCGAACGCGAATAACGATCCTTGCCGCTTATATGGTAGATACGCACCATCACGTTTGGATGATCAAGATCCGGCCTGGTACGGGTGATGGCATGCGCGGTGGACGAGGTGCCCGCCATCAGGCCCTTGCGGGTAAGCACATACCGAAGGCCGGCCTTCATCTTATAGTAGGGGCTGCGCATGATGTCGTTGATCGTCTCCGGAATCTGCGTCCGGTAGGTACGTCGCACCTGCAGATGGTCACTCATGTTTTCGCCGACCGCCGGCAGGTGCTCCTGCACGGTGATGCCCAGTTCACGCAGTCTTTGCTCGTCGCCGATGCCGGATAGCTCGAGCAACTGGGGCGACTGGACCGCGCCTGCGCTTAGCACGACTTCGAGTCGGGCATTCGCCTGCAAGCGTTTTCCCTCGTGCTCGTATTCGACCCCAGTACACCGGCCGCCTTGCACGATCGCACGGCGTACGAAAGCGTTCGTGCGCACTACCAAATTCTTGCGGTTGCGCGCGGGGCGCAAATAAGCGACGGCCGAGGTCTGACGGCGCCCATTGCGGGCATTCTGCTCGAGATAGCGCACCCCCTCGTACGGTCCCCCGTTGTAGTCGGGTGTGCGATTTATCCCTGCCTGGAGACAGCCATTGATGAAAGCATCCGAAATCCTGTCGGGGTCATATGCGGCACGATCCGTAATCCAAAGCGGGCCGTCCTTGCCGCGCAAGGGGTTATCACCATAGGGATAGGTTTCCATCTTCGCGAAGTAAGGCTGGATATCCGAGTAAGCCCAGCCTTCGACGCCCATCTTGCTCCAGCTGTTGTATTCAGCGGGATCACCCCATACATAAGCCATGCCATTGAGTGCGCTGGATCCGCCCAGGACCCGCCCACGAGGCCAATAGACCTGTTGACCCGCCATGCCTTCCTGCGGTTCCGTGCGGAACGGCCAGGCATATTTTTCATTGGTCAGCAACTTCCCCACACCCAGCGGTATATGGATCCAGACGTTGGTATCCTCGCCGCCGCCCTCCAGCAATAGCACGCGATGGCGGCCCGATTCAGTGAGCCGATTGGCGAGGACACAACCCGCCGACCCCGCTCCAACAACAACAAAATCGAAATTCTCTGTTTGCATCACTGCTTTCCAGCACGGTTCTTGAATGAGTCCCGCCGGAAGCTATACAGCGCATTGGGATCAACCTTCACATCCACGACCGCCGGTTGGCCGCAACGTATTGCCTCGTCAATGGTCTGTGCCAGCGTGGCGGCCGAGTCGACACGGAAACCCCTGGCGCCCCATAGTTCGGCCAGCTTGTCGAACGGCGGATTATGAACGTCAGCGCCAATGTAGCGTTCGCCGAAGAAGTCACGCTGATACGCCTTTTCAGCGCCCCAGCAGCCATTGTTCATGACGATGCAAACGGTATTGATGCCGTGCTCGACCGCAGTGCCAAGTTCACTGCACGCCATGCCGAAGCCACCGTCGCCCATCAGGCTGACGACGGTTCGCGAGGAGTCGCCCAGCTTGGCTCCCAGGCCGCATGCGTAAGAGAAACCAACCAGGCCGAAGTCGAGCGGCGTAAAGAGCGACGGAGTCTGCACGTAGCGCATCTGATC
>JAEWEH010000384.1 GCA_023389535.1 Pseudomonadota bacterium | reverse complement strand
GCAGTACGCTGGCCTCGGCCAAGCTTGTCTGCCCCGGTACAAGCAGCGGCAGCGCCGATGCGTCGAAACTGCGGCCCGTCGTGCTGCACGCCGCCAGGCCCAGGACCAAGGCGAACAAGCCAAGCGATCTATGCAGGAAGGCCATGATCAGAACTCGACCCAGTCATCGTCGCTGGCGGAACTCTTCGCCGCGGCGCCGGCCGGCTTCATGACATAAGAAGGACTCTGTGCTCGTGCACCATCCAGCTTGATCTGCGCTGCGCCGTTGGATTTGCCCTGCGCCTGCTTGCGCAATGCATCTGAAGCCGGGGCGGCGCCGGCAAGCCGGATATCCGCCGTCAGGCTCTTGGTCGCCAGCTCGCCCGGCGCCCCACGCTCCAGTGCCGGGGCGGCTTTGGACGCTTTCGCTGAGGTGCCGACGGCTGGCGTACCCGCGGGGGCAAGCTGCCTTGCCGCAACATCGATGACCTGATGGCCGGCAATCTTGAAGCCGGAAATAGCGCCATTCACGCTGGAGATCTGATCGCGCAGACCTGTGGCGGACGATGTCGCTTGTTCGACCAAGGCGGCATTCTGTTGTGTCACCAAGTCCATCTGGCTGATCGCGCGGTTGATCTGGTCGATACCGGCGGACTGCTCTGTGGTCGCCGCTGATATTTCGCCCATGATGTCGGTGACCCGGGCGACCGACGCTACGATTTCATGCATGGTTGCGCCTGCCCGTTCCACTTGAGCCGACCCTTCGGCGACCTTACCCACCGAATCCTCGATGAGCCCTTTGATTTCCTTGGCGGCCTGGGCGCTGCGCTGGGCCAGCGCGCGGACTTCCGAAGCCACTACGGCGAAGCCTTTGCCCTGCTCGCCGGCGCGCGCGGCTTCCACGGCTGCGTTGAGCGCGAGGATATTGGTCTGGAAGGCGATGCTGTCGATGACGCCGACGATATCGGCGATCTTGTGCGAACTGGCCGAAATGCCTTCCATGGTGGTCACCACCTCGCCCACGGCCTCGCCGCCGCGCTGCGCCACTTCGGACGCAGTCGCCGCCAATTGATTGGCCTGGCGTGCGTTATCGGCGTTCTGCTTGACGGTGCTGGCCAGTTCTTCCATGCTGGCGGCGGTCTGCTGCAGGGCAGCTGCCTGTTGCTCGGTGCGGCTGCTCAAGTCGGTGTTGTTCGCGACGATCAGCCTGGAGCCGGCATCGAGTTCGGCCATGCCATGGCCGACTGCGCCGATAACGCGATTCAGGTTGTCCTGCATGCGCTTGAGCGCCAGGTACAGCAAGCCGAACTCGTTGTCGGCATCGCTATCGATGCGCTGGGTAAGGTCGCCCGCCGACATGCTTTCAAAATGGGAATTGACGCCCTGCGACGCCCCCCGCACACTGCGCGCAAGACCCGCATACGCCAGCAAACCCAAAATCACCGCGGCCGCCGCCAGCGTGGGAAGCGCATAGCGCGTCCAAGATAGCTGTTCCAGTGCACCGGTCAAAGCGGGCCCGGCGCCGCCGCCGGCCGCCAAAGCGATGAACTGGGATTGGCTGTACCAGGCGATTCCCGCCGCGGCGATCGTCAGGACCGCCAACAGGAACATCACAAGGGCAATCCGGGTTTTAAGTTGAAATCGGTCAAGTATCATGGATGATTCTCGTTACATCGGCAATTGTGAAAAGCTGGGCTACCATCGCAATCAGGTTGCCCCATCAGCCGGACTTCATGTTGAAGAGGCTGGTCGCCTGGATCTTGCGGAAGGCCAGCGCAGCGGCTTCCAGCGCCGACGTGCGCAACTGCAGTTGTGTGGAGGCGCTGTAGTAGTCCAGGTCTTCCATCTTGCTGAGCTGCTGGCTGTAGCCCAGCGCCCGCTGGTTGCCGTTGGCGTCCAGCGCATCCAGTTCGTTCATCCGCGCGCCTACGGAGGAACGGACAGTCAGCACGTTGTTGTAGTTCACGTCGATGCGCTGTATGGCGCTGCCCAGCAGGTTCTGGAAGCCCGCCAATGCGTTCTCGTCGCCCAAGGGCTGGGCCAAGCCGGCAATGATGCTGTCCAGCGTATCGAAAATATTCAAGTTGGTCTGTGCGCCGGTGGCCACTGGCTGCACCGATATGCTGTCGCCGGCCGCCGTGGCGCCCATCACGACGAGCTGCATGCCGCGCGATAGGTCCAGCGGTGCGCCGCCGGCCGGGTCGTACGTTCCGGCGCTGATGCTGGCCTGCAGGACATTGCCTTGCGCGTCGGTCAAATCGACCTCGTAAGTCGTTGGCGACGTGAACCGCACGGAGAATGCATCACCGGGGCTGGACAAAGACGGGTCGATGATGCGCGGTGTACCGATGACCAGTGAGCCGGAGTTGCCGGCTGCCGGCACTGCACTATAGGGAGGCGTACTGATGGGCTCAACGGTAAATGTGTCGCCCGCTGCCGGCCGACCCGAAATATCCACCTGGACGCCCCCTTGCAAAGCAATGGTCTGCGTTTCCCCTGGCGTGAAACCGGAACCCACGAAGCTGTAGACGGCATTGCCGGCGGCGTCTGACACGTCGACGGAATAGGCAGTTTCGGACGTGAAACGCACAGTGAATGTATTGCCCACCCCGTAGCCGGACGGATCGCTGAGCATGGGCTTGCCTATGACCCCGCTACCGCTATTGGCCTGGCCGGCGGCCGTGAGATAGCCCGACGTGCCCGGGGCGGCGCGATTGAAGACGTCCGTTCCGACGTCGCTGCCTGCGATCTTGCGCGTTTGGTCGGCCTGGATCAGTCGCTGATGTGCGTCGCCCTGATAGACGATGCTGCCGCCAACCGCCTGGAACGGAGCGGTATCGCCCTTGGCGCCCGAGAACAGATACTGGCCGCTGCCGTCGGTTGCGTTGGCCAGACCCAGCAGGTTGCTGCGCGCATTGGACAGTACATTGCTGAGCGTACTGCGATCCTGGTCCGACAGCGTGCCGTTGCCCGCTTCGATCAGGCGCGTCTTGATGTCCTGCAGCAAGAGCGTGACGGAATTCAGTGTGTTTTCTTCAATGCCCAGATTGCGCTTGGCGACTTCGCGGTTGTCGGCGAACCGCTTATTCATGGACTGGGATTGACTGATATTGATGGCTTGCGCGGCAGCCAATGGGTCGTCGGCCGGCGTCACCATGCGCTGCCCGCTGCCTATCTGCTGATACAGGTGCATCAGGTCGGACTGCTGGGCATTGATGGAATTGAGTCCCGTCTGGAAAAACAAGGTGGAACTGATACGCATGGTGAAAATCCTGAAAAAGCGGCAAGTTGCGGTGGGGACGCCGTACAGCTTAGTTACGCAGACCCAGCAAGGTGTCGAACAAGGTGGAGCTGACATCGATCAGTCGCGACGCCGCCCGGAACTGTTCCTGGTAGCGATCCAGGTTGACGTATTCCTCGTTCAGATTGACGCCCGATACGGCCTGCTGCGCGGCGTAGTTCTGCTGAATCAGCGTGGCCTGCGCCTTGGCTTCAGTCGCATTCTGCTGCGTCATCACACCGACTTTATTGACGATCTGCGAAAACGCTTCGTTCAGGCTCATGGATCCCTGCCCCAGCACTTTCTGGTTCTGCAATTCAGCCATCTGCAGTGCGACGTCACCATTGGTGACCCCGGTGCCCGGAGTCGCCGCGGCGATCTTGGCGGGATCATGGATGGCCACAGACAACGTCGCCGCGGCTGAGCGCGTAGGCTGGACGATCCAGGTATCGCCCACGGCGGCCGGCGTCGCGCCGAAGTCGAACGTCAGACCATCAAGTTGGATGCTGTTCGGGTCGCCGGGCGCCGGGTCGGGGAATTCCGTGACCTTGCCGCTGGGCATGGCGGTAATGGTGTAGCCTGCTGGGCCGCGCTGTACGCGGTAGTCCTGGGCGGTCAAGCCCGAGGCATCGGACAGACTGACACCCAGCGTGGCCTGGCCCGAGTTGCTGCCGCCAGGTATCGGCGTGATCTCGCCCAGGCTGAAAAAATCGCCGCCGCCCAGCCCCGCGAGGTCGGCGCCGGTCTTGTGCACGGCATTGACGGCCACGGCAAGGCCCGCCGCCAGCCGACCCAAGTCGTTCTGAACCGTATCGAGGGCTTCGCGGCGATAAGCCAGCAAGCCGCCCAACTGGCCGCCCTTGATGCGGTCTTCCTGCAGTTCGGCCTTGATGACCGACCCGTTCGGGCCCGGCGCGGAATATGCCACGGCGACGCGGGCCGGGTCATCTACTGCCGCTTGCGCATGCAAGGGAAACACGGTGTCGCCGCCCAGCAGTATCTGGCCGTTGCCGATGGTCAGGTTGACCTTGCCGTCTTGTTCGATGACATTCACGCCCGCCAACTGGCTGATTTCTGCTACCAACTGGTCGCGCTGATCCAGCAGGTCGTTCGGTTCATGATTGGATGCGGTCGCGCGGGCCTCGGTGATTTGCGTGTTCAGGTCCCGAATGCGCTCGGCATAGCTATTGACCTGGGTGACCAGTGTGGTGATCTGGGCATTGACGTTGTTGCGCTGGCTGTCCAGGAAGGCGTTGGCATCTTTGATCTGGCTGACCAGGCTGGACGCGCGGCCCAGCAGTTCCTGGCGCGCCGCGCTGTCGGCCGGCTCGGAGGCCACCGCCTGGATGCCGTCGAAAAACTTCTGCAGGGCCGGCGTAATGCCAACCGTGCGATCGGCGAACAGGTTATTGATCTGGGTGATCTCGCCGCCATAGGCGGCGATGGACGCGCCGGTGGATTGGGCGCCGACCAGCTGGCGGTAGAGAAAGCCATCGTATGCGCGCTGCACGGTTACAGCCTGGACCCCGCGGCCAATATACCCCGCGCTGGTAGCGCTGGCGCCTGCCGTGGCGACCGACACCGACTGGCGGTTATAGCCGTCAGTCGCGGCATTGTTGATGTTATGGCCTGCTGTTTGCAGGCGGTTCTGCGCCGCCGTCAAACCACTGAGACCCAGATTCGCTAAATTCATGAGTAATTCCGCTGTAATTCGGCCGGCTGCGGGGCCCGGCCGTATTGAATACCAGATACCGTATTTACGGCAGCGTGATCAAAATGTTTAGCTGCAAATGCCGCCAAGGACGCCTGGACAGGGCGACCGACGTGGCGGCCGGCTAGCTGCGCGCCACCTTGCGTCCTGTGTCGAAATACCCCATGATCGAAATCAGCTTGTCCGCATAAGCCGGATCCGTGGCGTAACCTGCTTCTTGTATGCGTTGCGCGGCCGCTTCGGCCGTCGGCGCCTCCAGCACAGCGCTGTAGCGCTTGCTCTGGCTGATCAGGCGGGCATAATCGGCGAACGATTCCGCATACGAGTCGTAAGCGCGAAAGGGCTGCTTTACCTTGCGCGCCACGCCATCTTCGTATTCCGTCGTCATGACATGCACCACCTTGCCCTTCCAGTTGGGGCTGGCCTTGATGCCGAACAAATTGAAGCTGGTCGACCCATCCTCGCGCAGGATCTCGCGCTTGCCCCATCCGGATTCCAGCGCCGCCTGGCTTAGTATCAGCTTTTCCGGCACGCCGCTTTCTGCGGCGGCAAGCTTGGCGGCGTCCGACATGCGGGACACGAAACTTTGTATGTGCTCGGGCGCACCCTTGATTGCCGAATAGATTTTCTCGGTGATCGGGTTGCGCGTCAGCAGCGTGATCAGGGCCGAGATCGACGGCGCGTCTTCGCGGCGGTCCTCGCCGATGCGCGAGCGCAGCGAGGGCAGGCGCGAAGATGCGAGTTCCGGCGGCGTGATCGGTTTTCCGATCTGGTCGCCCGCCGATGCGCCGCCGCGGATCTGGTCCAGCAAGGCCTGCGCCAGGCCCAGGCCCGATTCGGCCAGTTGCAGCGCTGTCTGCTCGTCGCTCATGCTTTGCGCCAGACGGGTCTGCGAGCTGTCCAGCAAGGACGGCTGCGCTGCCGAGACCTGGCGGGCCTGCTTGAGCATCTGCTGGATGAATAGCGCCTCGAACTGCTGCGCCACCTTTTTTTGTGCCGCCTCCGGGGCATTCGCCCCGGCCTGTACGCCCTGCTTCAGGCTGTTCAAGCCGCTGAAATCCAGCGACGAGGCGCTATCGTGACTGGGGCGTGGAATGTACTGAACGAACGCCATACTAAATGATCTCGAGGTCGGCGCGCAGCGCCCCCGCGCTCTTCAGGTTCTGCAAGATGGACAGCAAGTCCTGCGGTGTGGCGCCCAAGGCGTTCAAGGCCTTGACCACATCGGCCAGGTTCGCGCTGGTGCTTACACGGTGGAGGCTGCCGGTGTCGGAGCGCATCTCGATCTGGGTATTTTCCGTGACCACCGTCTGCCCGCCGCCAAATGGCGTATCGGGCTGGCTGACCTGGGCTTCCCTGCTGATGACCACCGACAGGTTGCCGTAGGCGATGGCCGCCTCGTCTATGGTGACGCTGCGATTCATGACCACCGAGCCGGTGCGGGCATTGATGACCACTTTGGCGCGCGCCGGCGGCAGGCTGACCTGAAGGTTTTCCACCTGAGAAAGAAATGCGGACTGTGCGGCCGGGTCGACCGGGCCGCGCAATTGAATGACGCGGCCGTCCAGGGCGGTGGCCGTCTGCTGGCCGAATTGCCGGTTCAATGCCGTAACCAGGTTCTGCGCCGTGCCGAAATCCGTGGTGTTCAGTTCCAGGTTGATCAGGCCGTCACGTGCATAGACGGTGGGCACGCTGCGCTCAATGATGGCGCCATTGGGAATGATCCCGCCGTTCAATTGGTTGACCTGAACACTGGAGCCACCGGCTTGCGCACCGGCGCCGCCCACCAGCAAGTTGCCTTGTGCCAGCGCGTAAACCTGGCCATTGGCGCCCTTCATCGGCGTCATCAGCAGCGTGCCGCCACGCAGGCTTTTCGCGTTGCCCATGGAAGACACCACCACGTCCATGCTCTGACCCGGCTGCGCGAAGGCCGGCAGCTTGGCTGTCACGATGACGGCCGCGACGTTCTTCACCTGCATGTTGGTGCCCTGCGGCACGGTGATGCCCAACTGCGAAAGCATGTTGGTCAGGCTTTGCTGGGTAAACGGCGTTTGCCGCACCTGGTCGCCGCTACCGTCCAGGCCTACCACCAGGCCGTAGCCGATAAGCTGGTTAGCGCGCACGCCCTGGATGGAGGCCAGATCCTTGACGCGTTCGGCGGCCGCCGGCGATGCCGCGGCGGTGCATGCAAGCGCGATGGCTACAGCGGCCGCCAGCCGGCCCGATGCGTTGAAAATGTAGGGCATGCCCAACGTCTTGAATATCATGTGCGGCTCCTGATCAGAATGGGGAGATGTTCAGGAAGAAGCGCTGCAGCCAACCCATGGTCTGGACTTCGTCCATCGTGCCTTTGCTGCGGAATTCGATGCGCGCGTCAGCAACTTGCGTCGACGATACCGTGTTCGAACCGGTGATGGATCGAGGATCGACCACGCCGGAAAAACGGATGTGTTCGCTGCCGCGATTGATAGCGATCTGCTTGTCGCCCGCGATCTGCAAATTACCATTGGGCAGCACACCGATGACGGTGGTGGTCAGCGTGCCGGAAAAAGTATTATCGGCGCGCGACGAGCCTGTGCCTTGCGACGCGTTACTGCCCGTGATGTCGAAGTTCTGCCTGGTCCCGATTTCGCCGGGGAGGATGGCCGGCGCCATTCCCACTTCAAAGCCGGCGCTGCCGCTACGATCCGTCTTGGTCTGCACGTTCTTGGCGGCGTTGGTCTTTTCCTGGATGATGACCGTCACGATATCGCCTACGTTGCGCGGCCGGCGATCCTCAAAAAGAGGGTAATTGCCGTAGGCCGTGGGCTGGTAGATGGAGCCGTTGGCCATCGCCGCGGGCGGCGGCGGAGGCGGCGGAGGCGCGGTCAGCGGGCCGGTTACCACGGGCTCGGGAGGTATCAGTGCGCAGCCCGTCAATACCGCAGCAACGAGGCACAGCAGGAATAGGCGAATTCGTATATACATTATAGATACGATCCCGTCGCCGGGATCCTGGTTTACAGCTGCGTCAGGCGCGCCAGCATCTGGTCGGAGGTCTGTATCGCTTTGCTGTTCATTTCATAAGCGCGTTGGGTGGTGATCATGTTCACCAGTTCCTCGGCTACGTTGACGTTGGATGTTTCCGTGTACTGCTGCAGCACCAGGCCTGCACCATCCAGCCCGGGTTGAGCGAAGTTGGCGGGGCCCGATGCGTCGGTTTCCACATAAAGGTTCTCGCCGGCGCTTTGCAGGCCGGTGGGGTTGATGAAGGTGCTAAGCTGCAACTGACCGATCTGCACATTGGTGCCGGTGGCGCCCGGCTGGGTTACCGATACCGTGCCGTCGCGCGCGATGGTGATCGTCAGGGCATTGTCCGGAATATTGATGGGCGGCTGGATGGGATAGCCGCCGGCCGTCACCAATTGGCCGTTCTGGTCCACCTGCAGGCTGCCGTCGCGGGTGTAAGCGAAGGAACCATCGGGCATCTCCACCTGCAGGAAGCCTTTGCCCTGTATGGCGA
>JAEWEH010000332.1 GCA_023389535.1 Pseudomonadota bacterium | reverse complement strand
GGCGAGATCATTCCGGCTTGACCTGTTTTCTCTGCTTCGGGTACCAAGCGGTGAACTTGACGGCGGCGACGAGCGTCCCGATGATGACGACCGTGCCGACGGCAGGCGGCGCGTCCGGGACATAAAGCAGCACGGCATCCGCAATGACCAAGACGGCAAAGGCTGCCGCCCAGACCCATGTAATGGTCAGGTTGGTTTGCCGAAATTCTGGCGACCGCCAATACTGCTGGGCTACCTTTTCACGCGCATACTGCATGGTGAACGGCATGCTGATGGCAATCGAGATAAGAACAATGGCCAATAGGCCGGTATCGACCAGAAGCCGCACGCCCATCAACGGAAGATCGCCTGCCGAAAAGTAGACGTAGGCGGCTAACCCGCCAAACAGGATGGCGCTGCCGATTTCCAGGATTTTGGGCGTACGCCCGCCTGACCATTCGCGCACCACTAGCACAATTGAGACGATCGCTGCTGCAACAAGCCCCGCAAGCGAACCCACGAACCGATCCAGAACGGCAAATACGATGAAGGGGGCAAAGGCTAATAAGATGCTCATGCTAGATTCTCTTGATAATGTTGTTTTCCGCCGCGGTATCGAAGCGGGATGTCCGCCCATCAATCTCCAGTGATCCAGTTTCCATGCAAGCCTTGTGGTACACGCTGGGGAAGCCGGACAACGGCTACGGGCGCTGCCTCGATGCGCGCGGCGTTGAGCAGCACGAAGTCGCTGTGCCGGCCTTGCGTGTCGTAACAGAACACCGCAAGATATCCATCATCCTCGCGTGACCCGCCGGGCGAAGGGATGAACGCCGCTTCGCCGATCATCTTGTCGCCAAAGTCATGGCGGTATTGCATGCCACGTTCAGTATCGAATTTCAGCAGCGCATTCTGGGCGCCGGGCGATGGGTTGGAGGGCGAAGTTGTGAGCGCACTCGTGGGCATGTAGGCGTAGCGATTGCTGGTGGCTTCGAAGGCATCGTTGATCCTGGGGAATTCCACGTCGAACCCTGCGAATTCCGTGCTTCGCGCCGTGCGCCGGGGTATGTCGATGACCATGCGCCGAAACGTCGTTGCCTTGGCGCCAAGATGGTCTAGCTCGAGGCTTTCATGGTGGACATAATCCAGCACGATCTCGTCGCCTCGCTCGAAGCCGTTAGCGAAATGGAATACGAAGAATGCGTCGGTCTCGATCCATTGGCAAGGGCCGCCGTCGAGCGGGATGAGGCAGATCCTCATCCCCAGCGCGGGCTTCCATTGAAGCAAGGATCGACCTTCCCGTGCTGCCTCTATATCGAATACCGCCGGCCCCGCAAGCACAACGACATGGCGCACTGTCAAGATGAAATCGTGAATCATTGTGGGGGCGGGCAGCGAAACGGTCAGTGTTTTCTTTAACTTCCCCTGCGCGTCTATCTCATGGATCAGCACATCCGCAGAGCGCCATGTATACGCAATCGAGAACATTGACCCCGTCAGCGGATGATGGCGATTATGCGCACCCATGCGGATGGGACGGTCTGTGCCGGCTTTCCACTCGCCCAGCGTGTCAAGCTCCATCGATAGCGCATAGCAGGTGGTGGCTTCGTTCAGCGCTAGCAATTGGCCGCCATGCCGGATAATGTTGATGAACGCCCCGTTTTTCATCGGACCGGGGTTTTCGCCGGGCAACAGCATGGCGGGGTCGACCGGTTGCGGCGCGGTGAAGCTGCCATAAATGGCATGGCCGATACGGCGCTCCGCTTGGAAGCTGTTGGTCCGTACAAAACGATTGCGATAGCGCGCCCGGCCGTGATCCAAAAAAACGGCATGCACCATCCCGTCGCCATCCATCGGGTAAGCGTAAGAGATTGGCAGGAACAAGGGGTTCGGGCCGTTGCGCATGTATGCGCCCTTCAGATCTTCGGGAATTCTGCCTGACACGACAAGCAGGTCTTCGTCCACGATTTCACGTCCGACCGGCGCGTAATTGCCGCTGAGATAGGGATCGGGGGATGTCCACGTCACGTCTCCCGAGGACGTCCACAGCGGATGATCCTTGATGTTCGCGTCTAGTGTCTGATGATTCATCCGGCTTGTCTCCCTTTCGCAGCTTGCCTGCATATCATGATGTTGGGCGATTGATTTGCGCCGGAAAACCGCCTGGCTAGAGAACCTAGGGAGGCTGCGGCCGAATCCATGGGCTTATACCCCTTGCACGAGGAGGTAGTCCCGATCTTTTCGCACCAAGCGCCCGGGGTTTTCATGGCGTGGGTCTGGAATAGAACCCAGGATACTCGAGCTGCATGGCGACGACGTCAGCGGTCCTTCTTCCGTAGCGCGTCGCAATGTCCGCCAAGGTCCGGTCCAATGCGTCGGCGGGCTTGCGGTCCAGTGCTAAGGCGGGACTGCTGCTTGGCGCGGCCCTGCGCTCATCCGGAATGATGCGGATTCCGTGTCGGCTTTCGACGGTTGCGCCTGTATCGGAGTAGGTGATGGCGTTCGAGCGGTAGCTGCGGGACCACGCATCGGCCACCAGCGCCAGCGACACTTCATCCATGTCCGGGCGCAGTGCGATCGCGATCTGCTCGCGCCGCCAGAAGGCCAGGGTGTTGCCAAGCACTGCCATCGCGAACGGTCGGGTGAACTGGAAGGCGTCGCTGGCATGGCGTGCATCCCAAGGCGCCATGCCAAGGTCGCGCGCCACGTCCGTCGCCTTGGGCCGTCCGCCCATGGCCTCGACCAGGGCCAGCATCATGGGCATCGACGCCGTGATGCCCGTGGTGGTGACGACCCCGTGGTCCACGACCATCCGTCGGTTCGGCACATAGGTGATCGAGGGGTGCTTCTTCAGCATTTCCTTGCGGTAGTACCAATGCGTCGTGGCGCGCTTGCCGTCCAGCAGTCCGGCCGCTGCAACGACCTTCGCCCCGGCGCAGACACCGATGATGATCGCCCCCTTGCTTGCCTGCGCACGCAGCCAGGCGAGCACCACCGGGTCGTCGTCGCGGCCCATGGCCGGCACGATGACATAGTCGGCCCCGTCGGGATGGCTCGCATCGAAGTCGGCCACGGTCTGGTCCGCATGCACGGCCAGCGCCGGGTAGAGTTGCACAGGCCCCGGTTCGGTGGCCAGCAGGAGCACGTCGGCTACATTGGCACGCCGCAGTACACCGGCGGTCAACAGGTAGTCGGTAGTTTCGGTGGCCTCGTTAAGGCCCACCACTGCCACTAAGGGCCGCGCTCGCTTGGGCGGCTGCAATGCGGCCAGCATGTCCTGTGTTTCTACCTCGGGTACCGGTTGCGCCTGCGCCGTGACGGGCATCGGCAGGCTGAACAGCCAGAGTGCGGCACCGGCCAGCGATAACGCCAGCAGGGTCAATCCAGCCCACAGGATGTGACGGAT
>JAEWEH010000324.1 GCA_023389535.1 Pseudomonadota bacterium | reverse complement strand
ATCAAGGCTTCCTGGTTCCGTATGCGCGCCGGACGGTCCTGAAAGCGCTCGTCCTTGAACAAATCGGGCATGCCGACTACCTGCGCCAGGCCGTCCCAGAATTTCTGCGGCGAGGACATATGCAGTGCAATCCACTTGCCGTCGCCGCATTCGAATACATACGATTGGGACACACTGGGCCGGCTATAGGGCCCCATGATTTCGCCTTCAGAGTAGAAGTGCGTAAATGCATCCAGGTTGAAATGGCACATGGCCTCCAGCATGGACACCTCGACCTTACGGCCCTTGCCGGTGCGGGCGCGCTCGACCAAGGCGCCCATGATTCCGTGGGCCGCGTACATGCCGGTGATGGAGTCGGCCAGCGCCGGGCCGGTGACGCGCGGGTTCTCCGGATTGATCAGCAAACCCAGCAGGCCGCTAGCGGCTTGGGCCACCGTATCGTAGGCCGGCCTGCCGGCGGCAGGGCCATCGGGGCCGAAGCCGCTGATGGAGCAATACACCAGGCGCGGGTTGATGGCTTGCAGGCGTTGCGCGTCGGCATTCAGCTTGCCTGCGACACCCGGCCGGAAATTCTGGATGTAGACGTCGGCGTCGTTGATCAACTCGTCAAAGATGGCAAGGTCTTCTTCCTTGCGCGTATCCAGCGCAATGCTGCGCTTGTTCCGGTTGTAGGTCTGGTAATGCGGGCTGTACAGCCCCCCATTGAAAGCCCGGAAAGGATCACCGGTTTCGGGCTGTTCGACCTTGATGACTTCCGCGCCCAAGTCCGCCAGCAGCATGCCCGCGGCCGGCCCGGTGATGAACGTGCCCTGGTCGACGACCTTGATGCCATCCAATACCTTAATCATGCCCTATTCTTCCCTTGATCACAGCCCGTCGTATTGAATGCTTTGCGCTGCATGATGCGACATCAGGAACCCAATGGGGCGCGAAGCTTCTTCGCTCAGATGTGCGATCAAGCCGGCGGTGCGCGCCAGGATGGGTATGCCTTTGAGGGCCGTCAATGGAAACCCGACATCCAGCATCACGGCCGGTATGGCGCCCGACACATTGATCGGCAAGGTCCGGCCCAGCACTGTTGGAATCGCTTGCTCTACAGCGCGCAGCATGCTGATGTGGTCGCCCTCGACGCCTCTTTCGGCAGCCAGTTCCAGCAGTCGGGCAGCGCGTGGATCGCCTCCCGAGTGTTGTGGATGGCCGAAACCGGGTACCTGTTTCTTGGCGGCAGCCATGGCGGTCAGGGCTTGCTTCGCAGCCTCGTCGAAGGAAACGCCTTGGCTGCGCGCATCATTAATCAGTTCGCTGAGGAAACGGCCGCAAGCTTCGGTGCTGCCCAGAACAACCGAACCGCAACCCAGCAGGCCGGCGGCCACGGCGCCCTGAAGCGCCTCGGGCGCCGCCGCGTGAGTCATGCGTGCCGCCTGAACGCTGGGCACCAGCCCGTGTTCGGCGATCGACAGTAGCACCGCGTCCACGAAAAAGCGCTGATCGTCCGTGGCCTGCTTGCCGGTCAAGAGCAGAAAAAAGAAATCGGTAAAACCCATGTTGCCGACCAGTTCGGTACACAGGTCTCTGCCGCGGATGGTGATGGAATGCGCATCCGACGTAGAGATCGCCGTATACGGGTTGTCCTGCTTGCCTATTCTCACTTGAAACTCCTGATGATACTTATGTGTTGCTGCCGCCGGCTGCCAGCAGCGGCTAGACCGCGGGCCGGCGGCACGCTTCAGGGCGCTGAAGCCAGAAAGCTTTAATCCACCCGTGCGTTGGCCGCTTCGACGACTTCCGCCCATTTGGATATTTCAGCCTCGACGAAAGCGTTCAATTGGGCTGCGGGCAGCGGCTCGCCCTCGAGCCCTTGTTTTTTAAGGGCTTCGCGCACGGCGGGATCATGCATGGCTTTGTCTGCCGCCTGCTGAAGCTTGCTGCGGGTGTCATCGGGCAGCCCGGCGGGCGCCGCCAGCATGTACCAGGCGGTCAGGTCGAACCCGGGGTAGCCGGACTCGGCAATAGTCGGCACATCGGGAGCCAAAGATGAACGTTTGCTGCCACTGGCGGCCAGCGCTTTCAAGCCGCCCGACTTGATATGCGGCACCACGGCGACCGGGTGGTAGAACATGAAGGTGACTTGGCCGGAAATGGTGTCCGTCAAACCCTGCGCGCCTTCCTTGTAGGGCACGTGCAGCATGGCCACATCCGCCTTTTTCTTCAGCAATTCGCCCGCCAGGTGGCCGGACGTCCCGTTGCCGGCAGATGCGAAGGCGACCTTGCCGTCATGGTTGCGCGCGTCGTCCAGCAAGTCTTTAAGCGTCGCGTATGGCGCTTCTTTGCCGACGACCAGCAGAGTCGGCGTATAGCCGGGCATGCCAAGATAGGTGAAGTCTTTGGAAGGATCGTAGGCCAGCTTGCTGAAAAGCGCCTTGTTGATGGCAAAAGTGCCTACCGTACCAAAGCTGAGCGTATAGCCGTCCGCCTTGGACTTGGCGACAAAATCGGATCCTATCGCCCCGCCCGCGCCCGGCTTGTTTTCGACCACGACGGTCTGACCCAACTGCCGGCTAAGCGAATCGCCGATGACGCGCGCCGTCGTGTCGGTGGACGTACCCGCGCCGAACGGCACGACCAGCCGTATGGGTTTTTCCGGATAGGCGGCATGCACCTGGAAGCTTATTGCGGCCAAGCCGGCCAAACCCGCTAGCAAAAAGGTTTTCATATTGTCTCCTTGTTGTCGATACATCAATGAATAAGCGTCGTATGCGCAAATTCTACAAAGATGAGACTAAATATGAAAATGATAAAAATCCATCGAAATCATCGATTTCATCGATAGATCGGAACGGCGCCACACAAACCGAAGAGATCCCGCGCGCGCACACCACTGTCGACATGGCATGCCGTGTGTGCGGTCCTGCATGCGGAAGGTATGAGCCGTGCTGCGTCCGGCGCTGTGTCAGCGCGGGGGTGGCGCATCGGCACTGTGCCGTGGCAGATGCGCACGCACGAGACGTCCTGCGATGGACTCGATCATGGGAATATCGGGCAGCGGATCCCCCGGCCCGAACCATCGTGCATCGGCGATTTCCTCTTCCTGGATGCGAAGTTCGCCGCCTGCATATTCAGCGGTGTAGGCGATCATCAGTGAATGCGGAAATGGCCAGGACTGGCTGCCGAAGTAGCGCAAGTCTTTCACTTGCAGGCCGACTTCCTCGAGCACTTCACGATGGATGGCGTCTTCGATGCTTTCGCCCGCTTCGACAAAGCCCGCCAAGGCGGTGTAGCGCGCGGTTGCGTAGCTTGCGTGGCGCGCCAGAAGGATCTGATTGCCACGCTTGATCAGCACCATCATGGCGGGCGAGATCCGAGGATAGGCGGAGAAGCCGCAAGCCGGACAATGAAAGCAGAGTTCCTTTTCCGACTTGCGCATGGGGGTCGCGCATACGCCGCAATAGCGATGGGTGCGAACCCACTCCGACACCTGGAACGCACGGCTGGCCAAGACACCGTGCTCACCCAGTTCAGCCAGGACGGCGCGCAGCTTGCGGAACGCAAAACCAGCCGGCGCCTGAACGTCTCGGGCCACATGGCAGGCATGGTGGCCGCAATCCGCGGCAAGCCACAACGGTTGCCAGGCCTCGGTACCCAGCCCGATCAGGGCACAGGCATCGCCATCCGGAAAGTCGATGCCGGATTCACGCAGAAGAAGCTCGTCGCCCCGAAAAACAAATTTCACCTTGCATTTCTCCTTGTCCATGCGACAGCATCATACTCCCGCGGCAACCCCGTCCGCCCATGAACCGCTGCGGCGCGAAGCGCGGCCATACAGCGACAACACAGGCGAAGAGTAGAATAGCGGTTTAGCAACAACAACGCCCCACGCGGTCTTGAACGGCGAATGCCGCCACGTCCTTGTCGCCGCCAGGCCAAACACTGCATTGCACAAGATCATGATGCAAGGCTCCGCTACATGAGCGACACCGCGTTCAGTTGGAAAAAAATCATCATTCCGGCGTTTGGACCGTCCATGCTGTTCGGCATAGGAAACGGAGCCATCCTGCCCGTCATTGCATTAAGCGCGATAGACCTGAACGCATCATTGGCGATGTCCGGCGTCATCGTGTCGCTTATCGGCCTAGGTTCCCTGGTCAGCAATATTCCCG
>JAEWEH010000313.1 GCA_023389535.1 Pseudomonadota bacterium | reverse complement strand
TATTTTAGCGGTGGTGCCCAGGAGAGGACTCGAACCTCCACACCTTGCGGCACATGGACCTGAACCATGCGCGTCTACCAATTCCGCCACCTGGGCAACAACGAGCGCGAAGTATACACTAAATATTTGCGTTGTGCTGAAAGCGCCTGCCGGCGCATCGGCTTGATGTGGCGGTGACCAACATTGCCGCGCCAAACAGCTGCTAGCGTCGGCCATGCCGTAAAAACAAAAAACCCAGCTAAACGCAAAATTTAGCTGGGTATTCTGTGTCAAGCGGTGGTGCCCAGGAGAGGACTCGAACCTCCACACCTTGCGGCACATGGACCTGAACCATGCGCGTCTACCAATTCCGCCACCTGGGCATAAAGTGTATGCTAGCACTTTGATCAAGCTAGTTCTGCGATGCGACCGTTTTATTGCTATTTTTGTTGTATTGCGGTGCTTTGCAATACTACGGTTCCATAGCGCGGTTACTATCGCAAGAACTGCACATCGGTATAGACCAAAAACTGGCTTAACCTATGTGTGTTTGCGCTTACACTTTTAAGAAGGCGCAAAGTATAACCGAATTTTTTCGATAATGGAAACTTCCTTTGGTCAAACGATCTAAAAGCAACAAATCCCGAAGCAGTACAAACGAGCCAGAGGCGGGTGTTAACCGCCACGAACCCGCGCATGACCTTCCGCCGGACTTCGATCCGGATGTGCCAAGCCGCGAGGCCATCTTGCAGCATTTGCGGTCCTCAGACGTACCCTTGGCGCCCGAATCGCTGGCGCAAGAGGTAGGCGCGGAGCTGCCGCTTTCCATTGGCTTCGAGCGCCGCCTGAAGGCGATGGAGCGCGATGGGCAGATACTGCGGAACCAGCAAGGGCAGTTGCTCTTGAACAATAACCTGGACTTTATCGCGGGCAAAGTGCAGGGGCACCGTGATGGTTTTGGCTTCCTGCTGCGCGAGGACGGCGGTCCGGACCTATTCCTTTCCCCGCGCGAGATGCTCAAGGTCCTGCATGGCGATCGCGTGCTGGCCAAACCCGACGGCGAATACCGCGGCAAGCCTGAAGCCACCATCGTCGAGGTCCTGGAACGCCGTACCAACAAACTGGTGGGGCGTTTCCTGAAGGAGCGCGGCGCTTATTTGGTGGTGCCCGAAGATCAGCGCATCAAGCATGATATCTTGATTCCGGCTTCGGATACCGGCTCGGCGGAACATGGCCAAGTGGTCACGGTTGAAATTGTGCAGCAGCCCACGCGCCATACCCAACCGCTGGGCCGCGTAGTGGAAGTACTGGGCGAAATCGACGACCCAGGCATGGAGATCGAAATTGCCGTCCGCAAGTTCGATGTCCCGCACGAATTCTCGCCAGCCGCGCTCAAGCAGGCCGGCAAGGTGCCTGCAACCGTCAGGCCGGCCGAATTGAAAGGGCGTGTGGACCTGCGCGACGTACCGTTTATAACCATAGACGGCGAGGACGCGCGTGATTTCGATGACGCCGTCTTTTGCATGCCGGTGGAACTGGGCACCGAAAAGCGCAAACGCCCGGGTTGGCGGTTGCTGGTGGCCATTGCCGACGTCAGCCATTATGTGCGTCCCGGGGACGCTTTGGATGACGATGCCATCGAACGCGGCACCAGCGTGTATTTCCCGCGGCGCGTGATCCCCATGCTGCCGGAAGCGTTGTCCAACGGCATCTGCTCGTTGAATCCCGACGTCGACCGGCTGGTGCTGGTGTGCGATATGGTGATCGCGGCAAGCGGGGCGAAGGCGGGCAGCATTACTGCCTACCAGTTTTACGACGCGGTCATTCATTCGCATGCGCGCACCACCTACACCGACGTATGGGCGGCATTGCAACAGCCGGGCGGCCCGGCCGCGCAAGCGATGCAGGGCGTCATGCCGCACATACAGCATCTGTATGAGCTTTACCAGCTGTTTGCCGAGGCGCGGGTCAAACGCGGCGCCATTGACTTTGACACCATCGAAACCCGCATCGTATGCAATCCGCTGGGCAAGATCGAACGAATCGAGGCCTATTCGCGCAACGACGCACACAAGCTGATCGAAGAATGCATGCTGGCCGCCAATACGTGCGCCGCCGAATTCATGACGCGTAACAAGCGTGTGGGGCTCTATCGGGTACACGAAGGCCCCACGCCGGAAAAGCTGCAGGCGCTGCGCGACTACCTGCGCAATCTGGGCCTGACCCTGGGTGGGGGCGACGATCCATCCACGGAAGACTATGCCCGCCTGATCAAAGCGGCCCGCAATCGGCCTGATTTCGAAATCATACAAACCATGTGCCTGCGCTCTTTGCAGCAGGCCATATATAGCCCGGAACAAGTCGGCCATTTCGGATTGTCCTACGAGCACTACGCCCACTTCACTTCGCCGATACGCCGCTATCCCGACCTGTTGACGCATCGTGTCATCAAGGGGGTTCTGGATGGCAAGCGCTACGTTCCCGAATTGGCCGATGTCAGCGGCGTGGCCGCTTTGCCCAAGAAAGAGCACGAGCACGCCATATGGGAAAAGCTGGGCCTGTTGCTTTCCGCGCGCGAACGCCGTGCGGACGACGCGTCCCGCGACGTCGAAGCCTGGCTGAAGTGCTGGTTCGTGAAAGAGCATGTGGGCGAAGTCTTCAGTGGCCGAGTCACCGGTGTGGCAAGCTTCGGCCTGTTCATCACCCTGGAAACTCTCTTTGTCGAAGGTATGGTGCATGTGTCGGAACTGGGTTCCGATTACTTCCAGTACAACGAATCGATGAACGAGCTGCGGGGCGAGCGTACAGGCATCCGTTATCGGCTGACCGACGCCGTGCAAGTACAGGTTTCCAGGGTGGACCTGGAAGCCCGCCGCATCGAGTTCCGGCTGGTCAAGGGAACCGGCTTCAAGGAATTGAAGGCCTCGATCGAATCCGACGAAGGCAAGGGCGGCCGGCGGGTCAAGCGCGCGGCGTCGACCAAGCCTACGGCCTTGAAAGGGACGACGTCTCGGCAGCGCAGGGCTGCCGCCAAGCATGGGGCCAAGGCGTCCCCGGCGGGCAAGTCGGGCCGCAGGCGTTAGCAATGTAGGGGTAAAATCGTGTGGCGCGGCGCCGTGGTATGTGACGGCACCGCGCCAGTTTGATTGCGTCGGTTACGCGGCCTCGGTTTGCACTGCGCCACCTCTCTACAAGGAATACCATGTCGTCTCATCAGGTCCTGGCGGGCTTTCACGCGGTCGTTGCGCGCTTGCGCCATGCGCCCGGCTCGATCAAAGAGCTTTATGTCGAATCCTCGCGGCGCGATAAGCGTATGCAGGCCTTTATCGAACAGGCGCAGGCGGCCAATGTCCGTGTGCGCCCCGTGCCGGCGGAAAGGCTGGATGGCTTGGCGCGCGGCACTCGTCACCAGGGTGTCGTGGCGCTGGCGATTGCTCAGGAATTGGCCGGGGATGTGGACGAGGTGCTGGATTTGCTGGAAGACAAGAACCAGCCGGCGCTATTGTTGATACTGGATGGCGTCACGGACCCGCACAATCTGGGCGCCTGCCTGCGCACCGCCGATGCCGCCGGCGTCCATGCGGTGATTGCACCGCGGGACCGGGCGGTGGGCCTGAACAGCACTGTGCAGCGCGTAGCCTGTGGTGGCGCGGAAACAGTGCCCTACATTATGGTGACCAATCTTGCACGGACCATGCGACACCTGAAAGAGCGGGACGTATGGCTGGTGGGCACCGACGATCAAGCGTCGGCTGGCATGCACCAGGTGGATGCGCGTCGGCCCATGGCATGGGTGATGGGCGCGGAAGGCGAGGGCATGCGTCGCCTGACGCGTGAAACCTGCGATGAGCTGGTCAACATCCCCATGCTCGGTTCGGTTGAAAGCTTGAACGTCAGCGTGGCCAGTGCCGTGTGTCTTTACGAATCCCTGCGCCAGCGCCAGGCATAGCGCCGGCCGGCAAAATGCGGCTTGTTGCGTGGTCCTGATCAGCCCATGCGCTC
This sequence comes from Pseudomonadota bacterium, assembly GCA_023389535.1. Lineage (GTDB taxonomy): Bacteria > Pseudomonadota > Gammaproteobacteria > Burkholderiales > Burkholderiaceae_B > UBA6240. The sequence goes on along the minus strand of JAEWEH010000313.1, from coordinate 1,422 downwards.
GGCCGCAACGCCAAATCGGCGCCCCACGCGCGACGCGAACCATTTTGCAAAATTTCCTTATCATGGCTGAACATCATGGCTAGAAACAAAAACGGCTTTACTACGACCATTGTCCATTCTGACCGGCGCCTGGGCGCCGAACACGGCGCCATCCACAAGCCCATGCACCCGTCCGCCGAATACGCCTTCGCCGATGCGCGTGAGCTGGCCGCAGTGTTTCAAGGAAAATCGGGCTTCACCTACGCGCGCCAAGGCACACCTACAACGGGCGCACTGGAAGCCAAGATTACGCAGATGGAAGAGGGCACGGGCACCGTCAGTTTCGCCACAGGCATGGCCGCACTGACCGCCGTATTCTTCACTTTGCTGAAAGCCGGGGACCACCTGATCAGCAGCCAGCACATCTTTGGCAATACCAACAGCCTGCTGGGTACATTATCGGGTCTGGGGGTGGAGGTCACCATGGTGGATGCGACGGACTGCGCCAATGTCGCGGCGGCCATACGCCCGGAAACCAAAATGGTATTCACCGAAGCCCTGGCCAACCCGGGTACCCAGGTTGCGGACCTGGAAGGCATAGGCCGGTGCTGTCAGGAGAATAATCTGGTCTATGTCCTGGACAGCACCTTGGCGACGCCTTTGCTTTGCAAAGGGAAGTCGGTGGGCGCTTCGCTGGTGGTCACGTCGCTGTCCAAACATATTGGCGGGCACGGCAATGCCTTGGGCGGGGCGGTAACGGATACGGGGCTGTACGACTGGTCGGCGTACGCGAACATTGCGGACATCTATCGTAAAGGCGCACCGGCGTCGTGGGGTCTGACTCAAGTCAAGAAAAAGGGCCTGCGCGATATGGGCGGGACTTTATCATCTGAAGCGGCGCATCGTCTTTCTGCTGGCGCGGAAACGCTGGCTTTGCGCATGGACAAGATCTGCGCCAATGCGCTGGCATTGGCTATGGCGCTGCAGCAGCACCCGAAAGTCGCGAAAGTCCATTATCCCGGCCTGCCAGGGCATCCCCAGCATCATCGGGCGACGCAGCTGTTTGGTAAGCGCTACGGCGGCTTGCTGGGCATAGAGCTGATCGACGATATCGACGTCTTCGATTTCCTGAATCGGCTGAAGGTATTGGCATTGGCGACTCATTTGGGCGATAACCGTACGTTGGTCCTGCCTATGGCGCACACGATTTACTACGAGATGGGGCCTGAACGGCGTGCGTCCATGGGGATCTCGGATAACTTCTTGCGGGTATCGATCGGCATTGAAGATGCTGACGACCTGATTGGGGACTTCGAGCAGGCCCTGGCTTAAATCGGGGCATGAAAAAAGGACTTATGGGCATTCCCATAAGTCCTTGATTCGCTTCGCAAAATATGTGGTGGGTGCTGACGGGTTCGAACCGCCGACCTACGCCTTGTAAGG
>JAEWEH010000306.1 GCA_023389535.1 Pseudomonadota bacterium | reverse complement strand
TAGTCTTCCGGCACGTTGGGCAGTTCAAAATTCACCACGTGGGGCAGTTGGTCGATATCGATGCCGCGGGCGGCAATGTCGGTCGCGACCAGCACCGCCACCTCGCCGTCTTTGAAACCGGCCAAGGCGCGCGTCCGGGCCGATTGGCTTTTGTTGCCATGGATCGCGGCCGCCGACAGCCCATCCTTGACGAGCTTTTCGGCCAGGCGATTGGCGCCGTGCTTGGTGCGTGTGAACACCAGCACTTGATGCCAGCCGCTTTCGCGGATGATGTAGCTGAGCAGATCGCGCTTGTGCGCCTGTTCGGTCAACACCATGCTTTGAGCGACCAATTCCGAGGCGGTGTTGCGGCGCGCGACGGAAATTTCAATGGGATTGTTGAGCACACCCTTGGAAAGCTCGCGGATCTCATCCGAAAAGGTGGCCGAGAACAGCAGATTCTGGCGCTGTTTGGGCAGCAACGCCAGCACGCGCCGGATATCGCGGATGAAGCCCATGTCCAGCATGCGGACGGCTTCGTCCAGCACCAGGATCTCGACGGCGGACAAATCCACGGTCTTCTGCTGGGCGTGGTCGAGCAGCCGTCCGGGCGTGGCCACCAGGATGTCTACAGGCTTGCGCAGGGCGCTGATTTGCGGATTGATATTGACACCGCCGAACATCACCATGGACCGCAGCGCTGTATGCCGGCCGTAAGTCCTGACGGATTCTTCCACTTGCGCGGTCAGTTCGCGCGTCGGGGTAAGGATCAGTACTCGGGGCTGGCCTGGCTTGCCTTTCTTGGGGTCCTGCAGCAGGCGATGCAAAATGGGCAAAGTAAAGCCCGCGGTCTTGCCGGTGCCCGTCTGGGCGGCGGCCAGCAGGTCGCCGCCTTGGATGACTTGGGGGATGGCCTGGGCCTGGATGGGGGTGGGGTGCTCGTAGCCAGTATCGATAACGGCACGCAAAAGGGGCTCGGCCAACCCTAGGTCGGCAAATTTGATTTGATTATGCAAGAATAACTCCAGCGACAGCCTATCGCTCGAGTCGAGAGATACCAATCTAGGCAGACGATATGGAAGTTGGCGGCACATGGCCGAAAATGGCAGGTCAAGAACAGCCTGCGAAAAGCGCGCTGACTGGTGCGGCGCGCTAAGCTCATAATTGTAGCGTAGATGGCGATATCCCGCTATTGGCAAGATCAGATCAAACTGATGTAATGCGTTTTCTCTTCAAAGGTATTGGTATGAAACGCTTCCTTTTACTGCTTGTACTCCCCGCGCTGTCGCTATTGCTGGGCGGCTGCGGCTATAACGAAATCCAGCGCCTGGATGAACAAGTCAAGGCGGCGTGGTCGCAAACGTTGAACCAATACGAACGGCGCGCCGAATTGGTGCCCAAGCTGGTCAACTCAGTCAATGCCTACATGGTCAACGAACGCGCTGTCCTGACACAGGTGACCGAAGCGCGCGCCAAGGTGGGCAGCATCCATATCACCGCCGAGGACCTGGAAAATCCGGAACTGATGGCGCGTTTCGAGCAAGCCCAAGGCCAATTGTCTTCTGCCTTGTCGCGCCTGCTGGCCGTATCTGAAAACTATCCCCAGCTTAAAAGCGATGCCCTGTTCCGCGACCTGATGACCCAGCTGGAAGGTACGGAAAACCGCATTGCCACCGAAAGGGGGCGCTACGTCAAGGCGGTACAGGAATACAACTTGTACATACGGCAGTTTCCCACGCTGATCACGGCCAAGATTTTCGGATACCGCACGATGGAGAACTACGGCGTCGCCAAGCAGGATCAGATCACTCGGGACCCTGAAGTCAAGTTCACCTTGCCCGCCGAACCGGCCAAACCCTGAAGCCGGGCCGCGCCACCACCATGCGATATTTTTCCGGTACGGGCTGCTGCAGCCCAAGGCCGCGCGCCCCCGCCATACCCACGCGCCACAGTGGGCCACGCTCGTTCCAGGCCTGGACCACTCTATTCGTGACGCTGGCGCTCTTTTGCCTGACCCTGCTGGCGCCTCCCGCACGGTCCGCTTCGGTTGCCGTGCCCACGATCACCGGCTGGGTCAACGATCAGGCCGCCGTGCTGGATTCGAACACCGTGTCGCATCTGAACTCGGAGTTGGCGGCGCTGGAAAAGCGCAAGGGGTCCCAGATCGCTGTCCTGATCGTTCCCACGACCGGGGAAGACACCATAGACAGCTATGCCCGGCGGGTCTTTGACCAATGGCGCATCGGCCGTGCCCGGGTAGACGACGGCATCTTGTTCCTGGTGGCCATCGACGACCGGCGCCTGCGCATCGAAGTCGGCTACGGGCTTGAAGGCGCGGTACCCGACCTGCTGGCGGGTCGCATCATACGCGAGCAGGTCACGCCACGATTCAAGCAGGGCGACTACGCGGGCGGCATCACGGCCGGGGTGGAAAGCCTGATTGCCCTGGTCGACGGCGAAAGCCTGCCGCCTCCTGCCGCCCCGGCGACGGCCGCCCAGGAAGACGATTCGCCCGTCTTGATGTTATTGCCTTTGGCCATGATGTGTCTCTTCATGCCAGCCGGCTTTGCGGCACTGGCGGGCGGCATCTTCATCGGTCTGATGTTCCAGAGCGTGCTGGCCGGTGTGCTGGGGGCGATCGCTGCCTTTATCTTCAGCCGCGTGGGCCGAGCGTTCGGCGCAGGCGGACGCGGCAGCCTGGCGCGCGCTTCCCGGCGCGGCGGCGTGGTGGGCGGTCTGGGCGGAGGTTTCGGCGGCGGCTTTGGCGGCGGCGGTTTCGGGGGTGGCGGTGGCTTCGGA
>JAEWEH010000480.1 GCA_023389535.1 Pseudomonadota bacterium | reverse complement strand
GGTGTGACCATGAGCAATACCAGCAGGGTGCATACGCTGACCCATGCCAAATCGGCTTTATCCATTATTGACTCCTGAGTGAGCGCCGGCCGGGCAGCTGTGTACCCGGCGTCGACGCGGAACATGTGTGCTTGTGAAATAACGCGAAGGGAGGCTAGAGCGCGCTTTCACCGAACTCGCCTGTGCGGATCCGTATTGCCTGCTCCAGAGGGCTGACGAACACTTTGCCGTCGCCTATCTTGCCGGTATGGGCGGCGGCGCATAATTGCTCGATCGCCAGCTCCATCATCTCGTCCGGCACAGCCATCTCGATACGCAGCTTGGGTAGAAAATCAATGGTGTATTCGGCGCCCCGATAAAGTTCGGTATGCCCTTTCTGGCGTCCAAAGCCTTTGACTTCGCTTACGGTCATGCCCTGTATTCCTATGCTGGAAAGGGCCTCGCGGACTTCATCAAGCTTGAAGGGTTTGATGATGGCGGTAATGAGCTTCATTGCGCTTCCTTTGAAGTGGTTCACATGCTTCTTCATATCGGGAAACGCAATATGCATGCCAACTTATGGCTAGCTCGTCGGCAATGGGCTGGCGCAGGGAAACCTGTAGCGTCGGGCCGCCACGCGCTGCGGCACTGCGTCGGCATGGTGCGTCCGGAGGCCTTGAAGCACCAAAACGGGGCGCACGAATGCGGATGCGGAAGCCCGGGCGCTATTTGCAGCGCCGCGAGCATGTCGCCGCGGGCTCAGGGCGATTCGAACTGCTTCACCAGGAAGTCGATGAACACTCTGACCCGGGCGGGCAGGTTCTGGCGGCTGGGGTAGTATAAAAACAGGTCGGCGGGCTCGAGCGTGAACTGCGGGAGAATGATCTTCAGCCGCCGTGCAGCCACATATTTGTTCAAGTCCCATTCGGAACGGATCATGATGCCGTGACCTTCCAGGGTCCAGCCCAGCGCGATATCGCCGTCGTTGCTGGTCATGGCGCCCCTGACTTTGACTACTTCCGTATGCTGCTGGCGGGTAAAGCGCCAGATGCCATGCGCTTCGTCATTCTGGTTGTGAATGATGCAGCGATGATGAGCCAGGTCGGCCAGGCTTTGCGGTTCGCCGTGCTTCTTCAGGTACTTGGGCGCGGCGCACAAGTAGCGGCGATTGCTTAACAGGCGGCGTGCTACCAGCCGCCTGTCGGGCAGGGCGCCGAAACGTATGGCAAGGTCTATATTATTGGCCACCAGGTCGACCGGCTTGTCGGTTACCTGCAAGTCCAGCTCGATGTCGGGATATTTCAGGGCGAACTTGGACGCCAGTGCCGAAATGCGCCGGCGGCCGAAACCCAGGCTGGCGTTGATGTGCAGCAGGCCGCGCGGCTGCCGGCGGTGGTTGGACACCGAGTCTTCCATGGCCTTGATGTCGGCGAGGATGCGTTTGGCCTGCTCAAGAAACAATTCCCCTTCGCTGGTCAGGCTGATGCTGCGCGTGGTCCGATTGGCCAGCCGCACGCCCAGCCTGTTTTCCAGTTGCATCAGCTTGCGGGTCGCCGCCGGCGGCGTGACGTCGAGCGCCCGGGCTACCGCCGACAGGTTCTTGTGACGGGCGAGAAGTACGAAGAACGACAGTTCGGAGTCCATGCAATTATTAAACTCAAAGTAATAGTGAATTTAATAAAAGTATATAGATCCAAGGCGTCCAGCGCTTATCCTGTTTTGCACCGGCGCCGCAAGGGCGCTGTTCCCGATTATTGACATAGAAGCGCCTGATGAAAATCCTTGAAATCCGTGAAGTAACCCTGCCGATCAGTTCGTCCATCCGCAACGCCTATATCGACTTCAGCAAGATGACGCTCAGCTTGGTGGCCGTCATGACAGATGTGATGCGGGACGGCAAGCAGGTGGTGGGCTATGGCTTCAATTCCAATGGACGCTACGGGCAGGGCAATCTGATGCGCGAGCGGTTCATTCCGCGCATACTGGCAGCCGATCCGGCCAGCTTGTTGAATGACGCCGGCGACAATCTGGATCCGCACAAGATCTGGGACTGCATGTACACCAACGAGAAGCCTGGCGGCCATGGCGAACGGTCCGTGGCCATCGGCACGATAGACATGGCCGTCTGGGATGCGGTGGCGAAGATCGCCAACAAGCCTTTGTTCCAGCATCTGGCCGATGAGTACGGCGACGGGCGGCCCAACCGGAAAGTCTTTGTCTACGCAGCGGGCGGCTACTACTACCCCGGGCAGGACCATGGCAAGCTGAAGGACGAAATGCGCAGCTACCTGGATCGGGGCTATACGGTCGTGAAGAAAAAAATCGGCGGCGCGTCCCTGGACGAAGACCTGCGCCGCATCGATTCCATCCTAAGCGTCCTGCAGGATGGCCAACGGCTATGCGTGGACGCCAATGGCCGCTTCGATCTGGATACCGCCATTGCCTACGCCAAAGCCTTGTCCCAGTATGACCTGTTCTGGTATGAAGAGGCCGGCGACCCCTTGGACTTCGAGCTGCAGGCTACGCTGCGCGGCTATTACAAGAACCCCATGGCGACCGGCGAAAACCTATTCTCCATGCAAGACGCCCGGAATCTGATCCGATACGGCGGCATGCGTCCCGACCGGGATTGGCTGCAGTTCGATTGCGCGCTCAGCTACGGTTTGGTGGAGTATCTGCGCACGCTGGATATGCTGCACGAGCACGGCTGGTCGCCCAGCCGCTGCATTCCCCATGGCGGCCACCAGATGTCGCTGAATATCGCGGCCGGCCTGGGTCTGGGCGGGAACGAATCCTACCCCGACTTGTTTCAACCTTTCGGCGGCTTCCCCGATGGGGTCAAGGTCGAGAACAGCTATATCACCATGCCCGATCTGGTCGGCATAGGCTTCGAAGGCAAGGCCGACCTGTACAGCCAGATGCGGAAGCTTTCCTCTTGACCTTTTCATGCACGGGATCAACCCAATGAAACTTGACCAGAGCGCCCAAGCATTGATCGACTTCACGCGGCGGCAAAATAACCCCCCGATGGGGCAGCTGTCAGTCCAGGAATTGCGCGAGCGGTCGAACGCGATGCGGGCGCAGCTGCAGCCTGAGCCACCCGAACTGGCCGGCGTCGAAGACGGCGTGATCCAAGGCCCAGCCGCGGAGATTCCCTACCGGATCTACCGGGCGTGGGCACCGTCGTCTGTCAAAGCGCCGGCCCTTGTTTTCTTTCATGGCGGCGGCTTTGTTCTGGGCGACCTGGATAGCCACGATATCGTGTGTCGTCAGCTATGCCAGGAATCCCGCTGCACGGTGATCGCCATCGATTATCGCCGCGCGCCGGAACACCCGTTTCCCGCTGCGGTCGATGACGCGATACATGCAGTGGAGTGGTTGCACGAGCATGCGGACGGCCTGGGCATCGACACCCGCCGCATGGCCCTTGCAGGCGATAGCGCGGGGGCCAACCTGGCGACGGTGGCAGCCATAGACATGAAGCGCAAGGGGCAGCAGCCCTTGGCCTTGCAGATACTGTTCTATCCGGTGGCGGATCAATATGGCGGTTACGACAGCAAGCGCCGCTATGAAAGCGGCTATGTACTGACGCGCTCCGCCATTGATTTTTATGCGGACCAGTATTTCAAGGACGAGAGCGACAAACAGGACTGGCGGGCCTCGCCCATACGTTACGAAGACCTGTCCGGCCTGCCGGAGGCCCTGGTGATCACCGCGGGATTTGACCCCTTGGTCGATGAGGGTGAGGCTTATGCATTGCGTCTGGCGCAAGCGGGCGTTCGCACCACATTGCGGCGATTTCCCGGACAAGTCCACGGCTTTGTGACGCGGGGGCGCTTGATACCCGAAGCGTTTCAAGCCATTCAAGAAGCCGCGCTGCTGCTGCGGACACGATTCGGATAACTGCAGCCGGGCAGCCAGGAACATAGAAACGATTGACCATTACTTGAGGAGACGATAGTGCAAGCAAAAAACAGGTTGGGTATCGGGATAGGGAAAGCTGTTGCGGCGTTGACATTCTTGGCGGTGAATGCCGCCTGGGCCCAGGACGCATACCCGAAAAGAACAGTGGAAGTCGTCGTACCCTGGACAGCGGGCCAGGCTACTGACATTGCTGCCAGGACATTCGCAGAGGAATTGTCGGCCAAGCTCGGGCAGACTTTCTTCATATCCAACAAGGCGGGCGCTGGCGGGGCGGTCGGCAGCGCTTACGTGGCACGCGCCAATAATGACGGCTACACCCTTCTTGCGGCTTCCACGGGTTCGGTCATCGTCAGTCCGCTATTGAACGAGACCTCCTATGCCGCGTCGGACTTCGTGCCGGCGGCCATGATCGCCAAAAGTCCGTCCATACTCATCACGGCGGCGGACTTTCCGGCGAAGAATATCAACGAGCTGATCAAGCTGCTCAAGGATAATCCTGGCAAATATACCTTCGCGTCGTCCGGCAACGGCTCGGCCACGCACTTGATGGCGGAAGCTTTCAACCTGGGCCACGGCATCGAAGCCACTCATGTCCCTTACAAAGGCAGTTCGGCGGCCCTGACCGACGTGCTGGCCGGGCGCGTGACCTATATGTTCGATACGGTCGCCTCGGTGTCCGGGCAGTTGAAAGCGGGCAAGGTCACCGCTTATGCCATTTCTTCCAAAGACCGCAGCGCCTCGGTGCCGGATATCCCTGCGATTGCCGAGGTGACCGAGCTCAAGGACTTCGACATCGCATCGTGGATAGGCTTGATGGCGCCGCGTGGCGCCGCGCCGGAGGAGCTGGCCGTTATCGAGGACGTGGCGCGCGCTTATTTGAAGACACCAGAAGCTCAAGCCAAGTATCAAGGCATGGGGCTGGGCGTCAATCCCATGAGCAACCAGGAATTTCAGAAGGTGGTGCAACGTGAAGTCGAACTGTATTCAGGCTTGCTGGAACAGCTGGGACTGAAGAAGTAGGGAAACATGGCCCAGGCACATGCTGATTTACACAGGCGCTTGCCTTCGCAAGCGCCCGCCAGGCTCGAAAAATAAAAATTAATGATATTTTCGATCCTCCAGGAGTTCGCGGACAATGTGCATCAGTTGCTGCATGAAGGCCGCGATCGGGCCGGATGCGGCGAGGTCCTTGCGTACCACGATCCCGATGGTGCGATGCACGACAGGCTGGTCCAGGCGGACGATCGCGGTATGTTCGTCCTGAGCGCTGGCCAGCATGCTGTAGGGCAGTATCAGCAAGCCCAGCCCCTGGCGCAGCAGCGCAATGGCCGACGCGTGATGACGCACTTGGTAATGCCATTTGATGTCGATGTTGAGTGCCTGCAGGTTGCGGTCGATGATATTGCGGTTCGGGGTAGCCTGAGAGAAACCGATCAGTGTTTCGCCCTGCAGTGCTTTCCAGGGCACTGACTCGCGCTTTGCAAGGGGGGAAGTGACGGGGCAGGCAAGGACGAAGGGCTCGTCCAGCAGCGGAATATATTGCAGATGCGCCGGCACAGGTCCCTTGATCGCCAAGCCAAGATCGGCCGTCTGACGCGCGACGGCGCTGATGACGTCCGGTGAGCTCAACTCAATGAGCCGCATGCGGGTGTCGGGATATTCCCTGGCGAAGGCATGAATGGCGTGGGGCAGCAGGTTGTAGGCCACAGAATCGAACGACGCCAGCACCAGTTCGCGGTGCTGGCTCAGATTGTGTTCGCGTATGCGGTTCAGCGTGGCATCGACGTCATCCAGGATGCGGCGCGCGCATTCCATCAAAATCTGCCCACTCATTGTT
>JAEWEH010000471.1 GCA_023389535.1 Pseudomonadota bacterium | reverse complement strand
GTGTCGCACACGCTGGCCAAACTCGTGCGACCAGCCGGCCGGCGCGTAGGCATTGGCTTCCACCAAGGGATGGGTAATTGCCTTGGTCGGTACGAATGTATGGGGGGCGACGCCACCAAACAGGTCGCTTTCGTGGCGGATGCCGACTTGCCGCGCGGCCGCCATGCCGATCAGGGTCTCAGTAGGAATGAAATAGCGCCTCCGTGGATAAACGGCGGCTGCGTCGTATGCTCCACCAAACTGCATGCCCAGCATCGAGGCGATCCGCTTGCCGAGTTCGAAATGAACCGTTTTTTCGTGTTCAGGTTCTCGCGCCCGCGCGGAATAGATGAGTACGGTCCCTGGTTCGTCGGCGTGTCGTGTCATGTTCAGGCGTCTGGCTTCCTCGGCTTTTGTGTTGTGATGGATACAGGGTCGCTGGCCGGGAAGGTGTCCTCCAGTCCTTGGTCCAGTTCCTCTTCTTTCTCCGTTCCCGTTTTCTGGGGTTGCTGGTGTTCCTGGCCAGGCGCCGGCGTCGCGGCTTTCTTTTTTACGTTAAGAGAGTACGGGTCGCTGGCGGGAAAGGTGTCCTCCAGCGCACTGTCCAGCGCTTCATCGGTTTTTTTCGGATGATCCTGGCTGGTAGGGAACGGCGTGGTGTTGCTGTCGTCGGCAGGCTTGGTGTCTATCATGGCGGACTCCTTGGAATAGTGAAGCAAGTGCGGGGGCAGATCGCTAGCGCGGCGACCCGCCCCGAGCCACTTACTTGGCGACCTCTACTTTGGGCAGGGCCTTCAGCTGGTCCTTGGTGAAGCCCGGCAGAACCATCTTGTCGTTATTGTGCTGGACCTTATCATAGGGAATGGCAACAGACCGTTCCCCCATGCCGAGGAAGCCACCAGCACCAACGATGAAGTACGCGGCTTTGCCGTCGGAGGAGAGCACCACATCATTGATGTCGCCTATCTTCTCGTCCTGGTCGTTATAGACTGCCTTGCCCATGATTTTATTCTTCACGCTCCAACCGGTGATGGTCTCGGTCGACTCCGCTGCAGGGGCCGCTGCGCCCTTGGCGGGGGCCGCGCCGGGTGCGGGCGCAGCCGGTGCGGGCGATGGCGTCGTGGGTGCCGGAGCGGCGCTGCCTGGAGCCGTCGTGGGCGCCGCCCCGTCAGCGCGCTCGGGAGCGGTCGATTGGGCTTGAACTGCCGATGCAAGGGCCAGACTGAGCGAGCAAGCGGTAAGCACGAGGATATTCTTCATAGCTAATCTCCTAGATTGATGCCCGAAAATCGGGTCGCTCATCCCCAAGCAATTTCTATGCCGCTCCTAGGACGAACGGGGGATAGGCACGCGTTTTGCTAGCTTTTCAACGAAGTTGGCAGAGCGCTGTCAATTCATTTTCGAAAAAAGGGGTATTCCAATGAGAACGACACGACGACTCGCAGCGGGCGCAATCACGGCAGCCCTATTAATTAGCCTTTCGGCATGCGGCGGCATGTCCCGCCAGGGCAGAAATACGGCCATCGGAGCTGGTGTTGGCGCCATTGGCGGCAATGTGCTGACCGGCGGCAGCGCCCTGGGCACGATCGGGGGGGCGGCGGTTGGTGGCGTTGTCGGCCATGAGGCGAGTAAATAATACAAACTCGAAAACTTTACAAAGGAAAAGCCGTCATGCTCTACACGATTGCAGTCATATTGATCGTATTGTGGTTATTGGGACTGGTGACCTCTTACACGGTGGGGGGCTTCATCCATATCCTTATCGTGGTCGCCATCATAATGATATTGGTGCGCCTGATTAGTGGCCGGGCCCCGTGACCGTGCCCGCTTGAAATGAGGGCTCAGCCGATGCTTGCCGCGCCGGCTGTAGCCTAGTGCCGATGCTGCGCGCCGGGCCTTGCACGGCGGCGGCGTTGCGCAGAAAGTGTACGCACCCGCTATCTGCTTGTTTTTACACAGCTAATTGAGCGTATGCCCGGGTTGTCCGTAGCCTTATCCACATTTGACGTGGATAAGTGCGGCGCAGGCCCATGGTTTTCCCTGATCGATTTTCATACGCTCACGGTAATCTGTTGATAATATTCGTCTTCTTTGGGTAGTGCCCAAGTTATCCGTGGGCTTTTCCACAAGCTCTGTGGAAAAGCGGAAATAAGACTTGATCAGGATGTCACAGATGCCAGAACGATACAGCGATTTCGCTGCCTTGATTCCGTCGGCGGAATTCATCGCCCTTAATTTGGTGCTTACGGTCGTCATTCTGGTGGTGGGGTGGGGGCTTTCGTCATTTGCCGGCAAAAGCGTGCGCCGTCTGGCTGCCCGATCGTCGCGTATCGACCCCACTATCATTCCCATGCTTTATACCGTCACGGTGTGGTCCATACGGCTGTTTGTCGTCATTGCCGTGCTGGCCCGCTTTGGCGTGCAGACGGCCAGCATTATCGCGGTGTTGGGCGCGGCGGGCTTGGCCATAGGCCTGGCGTTGCAAGGAACCCTGCAAAATATTGCGGCTGGCATCATGTTGCTGGCGCTGAGGCCCCTGCGGGCGGGTGAATACATATCCGTGGTAGGCAAGGGCGATGGCACCGTTGCGGAGGTCGGCCTGTTCCTGACGCGGCTGATACAGTACGACGGCGTGCATTTGACGTTGCCGAATAGCCTGATATGGGGCAATCCCATCATCAACTATAGCCGCAATGCGACGCGCCGACTGGACGTCGAGGTTGCCGTGCGCTATGGCGACGACCTGGAATTGGCCTTGCGGGAACTGAGCGCGCTGCTCGAATCCCACCAGTATGTGCTGCATGAACCCAAACCCCAGGTGATGGTGACGGCTTATGGTGAAAGCAGCACCACCGTCAATATGCGCATGTGGGTGAATTCGGCCAATTATTGGGACTTGCGCTTCGATCTGTATCGCAATGCACTGCAAGCGCTGAGCCGCGCCGGCCTGAAGATGCCCATCCCGGTGCGCGAAGTCCAGTCGAAAGAACTGACGCGGCCGGCCGGCCAGCCAGGTGTCGCGAGCCCAGCGCTTCAAGCGGGCTCGGCGCAAGGGGGCCCGGACGGACCAGCCGACGCCAATCCGGCCGATGCACAAGAGAAAAAGGTGTGATGGCCCGCGCTATGGCCATCGTGGTCGCCGCGCGAGGCCTTCAGGGTTTGTGGCCTCTTATTGCCGCTCGTTCAGGACTTCCTGCGTGATTTGCAGGAAATGCCGTGTCACGGCGGATTGAATCCGGTTCTTCTGGGTGATCAGGCTCAAGCGGGTCTCGAGCCTGGGTTCTTTGATTTCGATTAATTGCGGCAGGCCGGGCAACCCTAGCCGGGCAAAGCTTTTCGGAACGAAAGCGATGCCCAGGCCCCTTTGTACCATCAGCAAGATCGGCAGCGTTTCGATGCCCCAATAGACGACATTGGGTGTGAAGCCGCTGGCCTGGCAGGATTCGATCAGTAGATCCGAAATGCCACGGCCTATGGGCGACGCATGCATCAGGAAGCGTTCCTCGCGCAGATCGGTCAGCGACACGTCGTCCTGCTTCAGCAGGCGGTGTCCCTTGGGTAGCGCGAGCAACAGCGGCTCGGCATACAGGGTCACGGTCTGCAGGTCTTCGGCCTTATATTCCGACCGGCAAATACCGACATCCAGTTTCTGATCGCGCAGTTGTTCGACCAGGTGCGATGTCGCGCCTTCGTGTACGTGCACGGTGATCTTCAAGTCCCGGGCCCGTAGTCGTTCCACGACTTCGGGGATGATGAACAGGCTGGCGGCAGTGGAACAACCTACGGTTACCGTTCCGCGCACGCCGTCCTGTGTTTCCTTCAATTCATTGACCAGGGACTGCATGGACGCCAATAGGCTTTTGGCCCGCTTGTAGAAGAGTTCGCCCGTAGCGGTCAGGACCAGGCGGTTGTTGATGCGGTCGAACAGCTGGACGTCCAGTTCGGTTTCCAGCTTGCGTATCAGTATGCTCAACGGCGGTTGCGTCATGTGCAGGCGCGCCGCGGCGTGGGATAGGTTCCCAGTTTCGACGACCGTCACGAAGCAGCGCAGGCGATGTTTGTCCATAGGCAGGCAGAGGAGGATATGAAGCCATATAAATAATATATGGTAGGGCGATTAATTATATATTGGACGGCCATAC
>JAEWEH010000201.1 GCA_023389535.1 Pseudomonadota bacterium | reverse complement strand
CCCGTATCTCGATGCGTCCCCGACCTTCCAGATTGGCAGGTCGCGCCTCCAGCGATACCAGATGCCGATGGTCGAGGCGCAACTCGGCAGCATCCTCTATGGTGATGATTCTTTCGCCATCGGGTATGTAGTTCGACAGCACATTGAGCAGTGTGGTCTTGCCCGACCCGGTACCGCCGGAGACCACAAGATTCTTCTTGCCGCGCACACAGGCACGAAGGAAGTCGCTCATGGCTCGGTCCAGCGCACCCAGTTGCAGCAGGTCGCTCATGCCAGGCCGCGCTTGGGGAAACTTGCGTATGGTCAGGCTGGCGCCTCTTAGGGCGACAGGCGGAATGACGGCGTTTACCCGTGAGCCATCACGCAAACGCGCATCCACCATCGGTGAACTTTCATCGATACGCCGCCCAAGGGGCGACACAATGCGCTCAATGACGCCCAATACCGCTTGTTCGCTGCTGAACACGGCGCCATGCAGGCTCAGTTTCCCGTTGGACTCCACAAATATCTCGTCGTGCCGGTTCACCATGATTTCGGAAATACGCTGATCGGCCAGCAGGGGTTCCAGAGGTCCCAAGCCCACCGCTTCATCCACAACCTCTTTCACCAGCGCAGACCGATCGACGCCGGCGGGCAAACTGCTATCCTCGGCTACGATGCCGCCTAGAACCTCTTCGGCCATGGCGCGCAACCCTTCGTCGCTGAGGTTGGCAATATCCCGACGGCGCAGGTCCAGCGCCTCGAGCAACGCGGCATGCAGGCGCCGACGGTGGCGCAGCCATTGACTGCGCGACAACGATAGCCCCTCGCCGCCGCCGCTCTCCGTACTCGCTACCCATTTCGCAGGCGCAGGAATGCCATCGCCCGCTTCGGTCGCATCCACTGCCAGCGGTAACATGCCGTTCCCGGCCACCGTGAAGGTTTCCTGCGTGCAAGATGCGGTCCGCATGCATGGATCCGCTGCAACGTCGAACGTTTCAGCATCGCCGCGTGCAGTCCGGCAAGCCAATACACTGTGCGGCTGTTCCGGCTCGGTTCCCTGCCCCAGTATGCGCATCAGGCAGGGGCCCACCACGATTTCATCCCCGTCAAGCAGGGGACCATAGTCCGAAACGCGCTTGCCATTCACCCAGGTGCCGCTCAGGGCGCCGTGGTCCTGAATGAACAGGCTACCCTGGCGATGATCGATGCGCGCATGGCGCCGGCCAACGCGCCAAGCCTGGACGCGCAGACCGGCTTCGGCGCCACGACCTATATCGAGGGGCAGCGCAAAGTGGCGCCGTTCTTTCAATCCACCTTCAAAACTCAGTTCCAGTTCGAGCATGGCTAATCCGTAAAGTAATGCCGGTTGGTCCCGGTTCTCGCGGCCGGCCGCCTGCCTTCCACCCCACTGACCAAGGGCTCAGGCAAGCCGGACGGCAGTATCGGTGTATTGATCAAGGGCGGGTTGGGAAACTCGGCGTCCAGCACGTCGCGGCTTTTTTGCACGCGCTCGGCCAAGGCAGGATGCTCCGCCGTGACCACCACCGGCGTAACGAGTATGGCTAGTTCCGTTTCATTGCGCTGAAAGCGGCGTGACTTGAATAATTCGCCCAATACAGGGATGTCCGCGAGGCCTGGGACCTTGTCCACGTTGCGGGAATGATCGCGCGACAGAAAGCCGGCAAGCACCAGCGTCTGTCCCGACTGGACGTTGAACTCCGTGGCGGCGCGCCGCGTCTTCAGTGAAGGGCCGTAGGGTGCTGACAAGGCGGGATCGACGGAGCTGACTTCGACTTCGATACGCGAGCGTACCGCGCCGTTGCGTTCGACGCGCGGCGTGATCCGGAGCGACACGCCATAAGGCTTGAAGGCGGTATTGGTGTTGCCGTTGGCATCCACTGTCGAGTACGGTACTTCGCCTCCGGCCAGGAATTCCGCAGTCGACCCGCTGCGCGCAAGCAATTGCGGCTGTGCCAGGACGGCTGCCGCCCCGGTCTGCGCCATAGCGTTGACCGTCGCAGAAAACAAGGCGTTCACGCCGAAATATCCCGCTATGGCAGCCGGAAATGGAAGCGGCATGACGGATTCGCCCGGTCGCTCTGCCAGCCTGCGCGTGCCCCCATCCCAAGCAAGGCCCGCATTCAGTCCGCCAGCGGGTGGCGCTGCCCAGCGCAAGCCCAATTCCTGCAGCACATTGCGCGGGACCTCGACCACCTGCACGTCCAGCAATACCATGCGGTCCCACCCCACCTGCCCCGTCAGATTCAGCAACTGCGGGTATCGCTTGGCCAGTTCAGCAACCCGGTCGCGATCATCGTCGGACAAGTCATCGCCTTCGACCATCAGCTTGTCGCCTACGACGGAGACCCTGGCTTGAGGAATGCGCCCCAGGACCTTCTGGAGTTCTTGCTGGATGCGCCGGGTACCCTCGGCGACGACCTCGACCTGATACAGACGACGGCGACCGCTTTCTGCCCAAATCTGCAACGCGCTGGATCCTTCGTTGCGGGCAAAGACGATGACTTCCTTATCTTCTGTGGCCACGGCATTGATGACATGGCCATCCCCCACTGCGACACGCGCCACATCGGGCGCGGCCAGCACCTTGACCTCGCCGACCTGCATCTCCAGCAACGTTTCCTGGCGGGCATGCGTCGTGGCCGGAGCGACCAGGAAAACGATAACCAGCACCATGCAGCACGCAAACTTTTGTCTCATGCCCGCCACCTACTGCTCCGATTCCGCCGGCGGGGCGCCGGAAGTATTGCGGATTTCGCTTTGGTCCGCTGCGCGCGTCCAGGCACTGACGAGCGCTTGTGCATGAGGCAAGTCGAAGACGCCTCCCGCCTGCGGCGCAGCCGGATGCGAAAGCGCCAATGGCGGCACACTGCGTACTGCCTTGTTGCCATAGAGTACCGGCACCTTGGCGGGAGACAGCGGCGGTGCCCGATTGACGCCCAACAGCGTTGCAAGGTCACCTCGCACGGCCTTCTGCGTGGCATCAATATCGTGAGGCGAGCGCAGCACCGCGGTAATGACGCCGCTTTGTCGGGCCGCTACAAGCTTCACGGCATCTTCCGGCGCTGCATCCAGGGTCACGGTGCCATAAGCTTCGGCATGGCTTTGTCCGGGCGCGCGACCGGCCTGGGTATTGGCCCCGGTCGCGAGCACCATCACGCCCTGCAGCAGAGGCGCGGTAATGCGGCGGCGCTGATATTCGAAAGAAACATACAAATCAATAAGGTCGCCAGGCTGCAATAAGCCCGACACCGAATTGATAGCGTCTACGGGCATGGTGATCGCCCTTCTGCCCGCTGACAGATGACTGGAGAATGCCTCGCTTTCCTGTACGGCTGCATGCACGGGCAGAACCGGATCGCCCGCCCTCAAAGGCGCCCGCAACACCGATCCACTAAGCTCCGTATACCGCTCCGGGGGCAGGCTGTCGCTGGACACGATGGCCGCCGGGAAGGCGCGCACGACTAAATGATGGGGGCTCAGACGCGTGCCCGCGGGCAAATCATGCGCCGCGACGATACGCTCGACGGTCGGCACACGGGCCTGGGCTTCGAGCATTTGCACACGCCCTTGAATATGCTGCCTGGCCGCCCAGGCGGAGCACAGGCCTGCTGCTGCGGCGAGCAACAACATCAGCGTGGAGCGATTGAAGGCCGGTAGTCGCATGGTCGTCTCTGCCTATTCCTTATGCTGGACATACAAGGCGGTACCTGATTCCGCGGCAGCAACAACCAGCTTCAGCGAGGAACCGCCGCGACGCCATTCAGCAGGCGTTTGCGTACTCGCCAGCGCGGG
>JAEWEH010000176.1 GCA_023389535.1 Pseudomonadota bacterium | reverse complement strand
CCTTGGAGCGCAGCAGCTCGGCAAGATAATGGGCGGTGGTTTCGCCTTCGGCAGTGAAGTTGGTCGCCAGGATGACTTCCTGCACCTGTCCGTCCTCCACCCGCTTCAATAGCCTGTCGAATTGCAAATCTTGCGGTCCGATGCCTTCCAGGGGTGCGAGCCTTCCCATCAACACGTAATACAGTCCGCGGTAGCCGTGGCTGGACTCGATCATGTTCTGGTCTGCGGGCGTTTCCACCACGCACAGGACGGAGGCATCCCGTTTTGGATTGGAGCAGGTGGCGCAGACTTCGGTTTCGGTGAAGCCGTTGCAGCGGACGCAATGGCGCAGGCCCTGTACGGCGGAGGTGAGCGCACGACTTAGTTGTTCCGCGCCCGTCAGGTCATGCTGCAACAAGTGATAGGCCATGCGGCGGGCCGTTCGCACGCCGACTCCCGGCAGGCGGCGCAGCGCCTCGATCAGCGTCTTGAGCGGCTCGGGCTCGGGCAGCGGCGCATCCATCAGAATGGCAGCTTCATTCCCGGTGGCAGCGGCATGCCTGCGGTGACAGAGGACATTTTTTCCTGGGACGTGGCTTCGGCCTTGCGCAGCGCGTCGTTGAAGGCGGCCGCGACCAGATCTTCCAGCATGTCTTTATCGTCGGCGAACAAGCTGGGATCGATCGTCACACGCTTGACGTCGTGACGGCAAGACATGGAAACCTTGACCAGGCCGCCACCGGACGCGCCTTCGACAATGATATCCGCGAGCGCTTCTTGCGCCTTTTTCATATTTTCCTGCATTTGTTGCGCTTGGCGCATCAAACCGGCTATCTGACCTTTCATCATATGTAAGCTTCCTAAAAAAGAGAGGGATGCGCCTATGCCGCGGCCCGGCCTTCCGCGGCCCGGCCTTGCGGCGCGGCGCTGATCGAGCCCGCCACCACATGGGCGCCGAACTCGTCTATGAGGGTACGCACGAAAGCGTCGCTCTCGACCGCTCGCTCGGCCTGCTGCTGGCGCGCCTTGCGTTGCGCCTGCTGGACCGCGTGGGCCGTATCTTCGCCCGTCGCGCCGTATTCGATATTCAGCTGCACCACGGTACCGAAATATTCCGACAGCACGGTGCACAAGCGGGCCTTGCCCGGACTTTCCGCCAGCGTGCGTATGGCCACGCGCAAATTGACCTGATCGCCCTGGCTACCCAGCCATTCGCTCTGGCGCGCCAATTCCGCCGCCAGCCCGGTCAAAGGCAGGGTGGCCGCCAGCGCCGGCCATGCCTGCGGCGTCATGTCGCGCACACGCGGCGACTTGCTTTTCTTGCGGGCCGGGGCGAATGCCGCGGCGATGTTTTCCTGGGCGCCGTCAAGCGCGGACCCCGGCTGCGCGGACCCGGTCAAGGGCTCGAAATCGTCCGCCATGCTTTCAAAGCCGGCTTCGTCCGGACCCTGAGCATCGTCGTAACCCGCCGGCTCGAAGCGCGCGTCGTCGAAATATCCATCGTCCGGCCCTGCGGCGGAAAAACCTTCATCGTCCGGCACGGCGGCCTGATCAGCGCTTGGTTTGGCCGCTTTGGGCCCGGTGGGCGGGGTATTGCCCTGCCCCCCCGCTTCAGGCGCGGAACCCGCCGTGGCGGGCCTGCCACGGTTGCTGCCCGGTTGCGCCGTGTCCGCAGGCGGAGAGCCGGCGGCTGCATCGTAGGCAGGGGTCTTGGATGTGGAGTGGAAATCGCCCCTGCCGCCCGCAAGTGCTTTGGTGGCCGGCGCGACACCCGCCTGTGGTCTGTCAGGCCGCACGGCGGCCTTGGCCTCGGTGGACGGATCTGCGGCCGGCACAGCCGCCTCTGCCAGCGCCGAGTCGGCGGGAAGCTCTTCCCAGGCGGGGACGTCGGCGCCGGACTGCGGCGAAGCTGCCGAAACCGGCGGCGCAGGAGCGACTGGCGGCGGGGGCGGGGCTACTGTCGAAGACGCTGCGATAGAGGCAGCACGGCCGATCCCGTCGGCACGCGCAAGGTCGGATGGCTGCGCAGGCGCCGCTGTCGGAGCCACAGAAGCGGACGGCCGTGCCGAGGCAACAGCAGTGGAGGTGGCCGCAGAAGCAGCGTCCGCCGCACTGGCTTGTGCCGCATCTGAAATCGGCGTCGCCGATACGCGGCCGGAACCGCCGGACGCGTTCTGCGGCGGCACCGTGCCTTCCGGCACAAGGGCCAGCATGCGCAGGCAAGCCATGACGAAACCGGCATATTCGTCGGGCGCCAGCGACAACTCCTGCCGACTGTGCACGGCAACCGAATAAAACAGCTGGACTTGATCCGGATGCAGCATGTCCGCAAGCTGCACGATATCGGCCGCCACGGGATCGTCGTCCGGCATGGCGCCGGGAACGCGCTGCTGTATGGCGACACGTGAAAGCAGGATGGCCAGGTCGGCCAGCGCCCCGGCATAAGACAAGCCGCGCGCCGCCAGTTCGTCGGCAACGCCAATGACGGCAGCGGCATTGCCGGAAGCCAAAGCCTGTATCAAGCGAACCAAGTGCCGCTGGTCTATCGTGCCCAGCATGCCCTGTACGGCTTCGCCCGCCAAATTGCCGGCGCTGTAGGCGATGGCCTGGTCGGTCAGCGACAGGGCGTCGCGCATGGAACCCGACGCGGCCTGTGCGATAAGCCGCAACGCCGGGATCTCGTACTGAATGCTTTCCTGATCGAGCACCGCCTGCAGATGCCCCACGATGGCGTCGGCCGTCATCTGCTTCAGGTTGAATTGCAGGCAGCGCGATAGCACGGTGACCGGTATTTTTTGCGGATCGGTCGTGGCCAGTATGAACTTTACGTGTGGAGGAGGTTCTTCCAGTGTCTTGAGCATGGCGTTGAACGCATGCCCGGTCAACATGTGAACTTCGTCGATCATGTAGACCTTGAAGCGGCCGCCACTGGGTGCATAGACGGCTTGCTCGAGCAATTGCGTCATTTCGTCGACGCCACGATTGGACGCCGCGTCCAGCTCGATGTAGTCGACAAAGCGGCCGGCGTCTATTTCGGTACAGGCCTGGCACACTCCGCAAGGAGCCGCGGTGATGCCGGTTTCACAATTCAGCGATTTGGCCAGTATGCGCGACAGGGTGGTCTTGCCGACGCCCCGGGTACCCGTGAAGAGCCAGGCGTGGTGCAGCCGCTGCGTGGACAAGGCGTGCGTCAGGGCACGAACCACATGGTCCTGGCCGATAAGGGTATCAAACGAACGCGGCCGCCATTTGCGCGCCAGTACCAGATATGTCATGCAAGGAGCCTGAAGCCGGTAGCTTTCGACGAATAAACAAAAAGTGTACCGGATTCGATATAGAAAAGGCGAGCCTGACTTCGGCACTGATCCTAAGCGACTATGGCTGCTTCGTTCCCGACCTGACCAGATTCACCGCCGAACCATGCGAAGGGGCCCGCCACGAGAGAGTTTAACAGGACTTCCCGTATTGCGCCGGCGCCGGTCCGGGATATTCGACCCAAATATCCGCGCGCGGGAAATACAGGGCGCCGCGCGCGGGCCGGCCATCCAGTGCGCCGACATGGGCGCAATACCGCTCCATCTGCGCACGATAGCGTTCGCGCATGCGCGCGGCAAAGGCATCGCGGGCTTCATTGGTTTGCGGCTGCCCTGTCTTGTAGTCCACCACCAGCCAATCGTTTTCCTGGGAGATTGCCAGGTCGATGACCGAAACACGGCCGCTGATATCCAGCAAAGACCATTCGCGGTAGGCCTTTGCCGCCCGCAGCAGCCATTGCCCCCGCTCGCTTTGCAGCGTCGCGACAAGCGTGTCGCCCAGCGCCAGGGCCGCATCGTCCAGCGCTTGCTGTGCCAAGCCCGCCCGGGCAAGCTGCCTGCGGAA
>JAEWEH010000465.1 GCA_023389535.1 Pseudomonadota bacterium | reverse complement strand
GCGTACTGGATCAATCGCGGACCCATGCTGCGCCACACACTAGCCTCGGGTTCCGGTCCGGACATCCATGAACCTAGATGCACCTCATAAATGGACAAGGGCGCGTCCGGTTGCTGACGCTGTCGGCGTGCGGACATCCATGCCTCGTCCGTCCAGTTGAAGCCATCGGAAGACGCGACCACCGAAGCGGTGCGCGGCGGCAGTTCGGTCTGGCGCGCCAGCGGGTCGGCCTTCAACGCCAGCATTCCGCCGTTGGAGCCATGCAGCTCAAACTTGTACAAAGCGCCTGCTCCGATGGCCGGCACGAAGGCTTCCCAGACACCGCATTCGCGCCGCAAGCGCATGGGATGCCGGCGGCCATCCCAGTCGTTGAAGTCGCCCACCACGGACACGCTGCGCGCATTGGGCGCCCAGACCGCGAAGCGCACGCCCTGCACGCCGTCTACGGTGACAACATGCGCTCCCAGGCAATCCGCAAGGCCCCAGTGCCGGCCTTCGGCGATCAGATGCATGTCCAGTTCCCCCAACAAGGGTCCGGAGCCAGGGACTGACTGCGATGCGGGCTTATCGCTTTGCTTCATGATGTGCTATCGCCTGTTTGTTGCGGGCCGCCGGGGTCAGACAGCATCCGTCTGGCCACCCGGACAAGCCCGGATAAAGGAATGCCGATCCAGTCCGGCCGGTGCGCGGCCTCGTAGCCAACTTCATAGGCCGCCTTCTCGAGCAGAGCCAGGTCCAGCAGGCTGCCTGTCTGTTGCCCAGCCGACAGGGAAGCCTGCGGGCCCTGCGGTTCGGGCTTCTGGGTTTCGGCCTCCTCGAGTCCGGGACCTGGATCATTACGGTACCCGTCAAGAAAGGCCGCCGTAGCCGTAAGGCGGAACTGGTCCAGCAGATTACGGCGTTGCTGCAATAGCGCCGCCACGGCTGGCGCCGACACGGCATCGGTGTCGACACCCTCGTCCTTGTCGACCGCGGGCGGCGGCGCAGCTGGATCCAGGGCCAGGAATGCCGCAGCCGCATAGTCGATGGAACGCATCAAGCCCGCCACGTCGCGCCACGGGCAGGCCTTGGCGCGACGTTCTTGCAGTGGCCGCGCCGGCTCGCCCTCGAAATCGATCAGGTAGACATCATTCTGGGCGATCAACACTTGGCCCAGATGAAAGTCCCCATGTATGCGCGTCAATGGTGTGCCGACCAGGTCGTGGGACAAGCCGTCTATCCGCGTTAGCAAGGCTTTGCGGTCCGCTTCCAGTTCCGCCAACTGTTGTAGCGCCGTTTCGATCAGCTCGCCCTTTTCTTTTTTGGCGCCCAGGGTCTTCAATGCGCCCAGCAGCATGGCGCGAATGTCCTTGGCCCAGTCTTGCGCATCACGCTTGCCGGCCAATACAGGGGAAAAATCCGGGTCCTCGCTGGGTTGCGCCAGCACGGCATGCAACTCGGCCAGCCGCTTGCCCATCGTTGACGCAATTGCGGTATAGCCGCGCAGTTCTTCCTCGTAGTCGGCGACGCTTTCGCCGGTCAGGGCGGCGTTGTCCAAGGTGCGGGTCAGGTAATCCTGCGTCCAGGCCCATGCGTCGCCCTGGTTGGCCACACGCTGATGCAAAAGCGCGAGCGTATGGGGCGTGCCGTCGGCATCCAGGCGCACCAGTTCGCCCAGCAACGCCGCCGAGTTGGCATAGCCCGCGCGGGTCAGGCGGCGGGTCATTTCGGCTTCGGGGTGTACGCCGGACACTGGATGGCGCACCAATTTCAATACGGCGACATCGCCCAGCAGCATGGAGCTATTGGTTTGCTCACCATGGAACCAGCCGACCTGCAGGTCCTGCGGCCAGTCCAGTTCTTGCAGGCCCGGTTCGGCGCGGAAGCTCAGCTTGCCGCTATCGGGTTCGGAACCCAAAGATATACTGCGTTCCCGGCGCCAGGCATCCAGTAAGGCGGAGGCGAACTCCGGCACCGAATAGGCGTCGGTCACCAGGCCCAGTTCCGAACTGCGTCGTATCCGTGCGAGCCCATACTGGGCAGGCATGCCGCTGACTGTCTCGGACCACAGCAAGGCAAGCGGCAGGAAATAGTTGGCCGGCCCATCCGCACAATCGACCGTAAATTCGGCCAGGAACAATTCGGCATGGCCATCGGCCGCTTCAGCGCCCGGTAGCCGTACGATATAGTGAATGTTTGCAGGGCCGGCGCAATCACCCGCAAACCAGCGCTGGCGCGAGAAGTAAAGCGGCAGGACTTCCTTGCACAGGACGCGCCTGGACCCTTCCATCAACTGATAGCTGGGACGGCGCCGCAAGACCAGAGTGCGGTATTCCGGCATCTGTGGCGGACTGGTGGCATGCCATGCGGGGGGGGCGGCGCTGGTGCTCAACTCGAACCAATAAAAGCCATAAGGCTGCAGAGTCAGCAGATAAGGCAATTCGCCTATGGTGGGGAAAGGCGTGCCCCCGAGCAACTCGATAGGCACGCGGCCGGCCAGAAACGACAAATCCAATTCCACAGGCTGCGAGGCGTTGGAAAGGTTGGCCACACAAAGCAGTATCTGCGTATCGAATTCGCGCAAATAGGCCAGGATCTTGCGGTTTCCGGGGTAGAGGAAGCGCAGGCTGCCGCGTCCGAAGGCATGCGTCTGCTGCCGCTTGCTGAGCATGCGCCGCGTCCAATTCAGCAAGGAATGGGGATCGCGCTGCTGCGCCTCCACATTGACCGCCTCGTAGCCGTACAAAGGCCCCATCAGCACGGGTAGCGACAGGCGTTCGGGGTCCGCTCTGGAAAAGCCCCCGTTGCGGTCAGGGCTCCATTGCATGGGGGTGCGTACGCCATCGCGGTCGCCCAGGTGTATGTTGTCGCCCATGCCAATTTCATCGCCGTAGTACAACACCGGGGTGCCGGGCATGGATAGCAGCAGGCTGCTCATCAGTTCTATGCGCCGACGGTCCCTTTCCAGCAAGGGCGCCAGACGCCGCCGTATGCCCAGGTTGATGCGGGCACGCCGGTCCGCCGCATAGACGTCCCACAGGTAGTCGCGCTCGCTGCTCGTGACCATCTCCAGCGTCAGCTCATCGTGATTGCGCAGAAAGATCGCCCACTGGCAATTTTCGGGAATCTCCGGCGTCTGCTGCATGATGTCGGTGATGGGCAGACGGTCGGCCCGCGCGATCGCCATATACATGCGCGGCATCAGCGGGAAATGAAAGGACATGTGGCATTCATCGCCGTCGCCGAAATACTCCTGCGCGTCCTCGGGCCACTGGTTGGCCTCGGCCAGCAGCATGCGGTCGGGGTAGTCCTTATCCAGCGCCGCGCGTATCTTCTTCAGGACTGCATGGGTCTCGGGCAGGTTTTCATTATTCGTACCTTCGCGTTCGACCAGGTAAGGCACGGCGTCCAGGCGCAGGCCATCAACCCCCATGTCCAGCCAGAAGCGCATTATCCCCAGCACCGCTTTCAGCACTTGCGGGTTATCGTAGTTCAGGTCCGGCTGATGCGAATAGAAACGATGCCAGAAATAGGCCCCGGCCACGGAGTCCCAGGTCCAGTTCGATTTCTCCGTATCGCAAAAGATAATGCGTGTGCCCGAATAGGCCTGATCGTTGTCCGACCATACATAGAAGTTTCGTGCCGCAGAACCGGGCCTGGCGCGGCGTGCACGCTGAAACCAGGCATGCTGGTCGGATGTATGGTTGACCACCAGTTCGGTGATGACCCTCAAACCGCGCTCGTGCGACGCCCGTATGAATTTCCTGACTTCGGCCAGCGAACCATAATCCTCGTGCACACCACGGTATTCGGCAATATCATAGCCATCGTCCAGGCGAGGCGATGGGTAGAACGGCAGCAGCCATACCGTGTTGACGCCCAGGCTGGCGATATAGTCCAGCTTGGCGATCAAGCCCTGAAAGTCCCCCTGGCCGTCGTCATTGGCGTCGAAGAACGACTTGACATGCAATTGATAAATGACCGCATCCTTGTACCAGAGCGGGTCGGGCTGCTGTTCCGGGCGTTCATTTTCAATTGCGGCCATAATCTGTCTGCTCTCCGTACCAAG
>JAEWEH010000119.1 GCA_023389535.1 Pseudomonadota bacterium | reverse complement strand
ACACCACATCGCTCGCTCGTTCGCACATTCGTGCTGCCTTCGCTTCCGCTCGTTCAGCCCCGAAAGTCGCCGCGGTCCGGCCCCCGCCACCCGGCTCGCTGCGGTGTTTCGTGTATGCTGCCCCGCTGGGGCGGGCTGCGTGCTTGGCCTGTTTTTGTGGCGTTGCTTGCTGCTTGAAGAGCTCTTGCGCCGTCCCGGCCTCGCGCGCCTGCCGCGCGCGCAGGGACGTTCGGGAAGGTCAGTGATGGACCCCCGTTGGCTAGCGGAATACCACGGTCCGCTGGCCGTTCAGCAGAATCCGGTGCTGCACATGCCAGCGCACGGCGCGCGACAGCACGAGGGATTCAATGTCGCTGCCTACGCGGGTCAGCTCCGAAGCGCTGAGTCCATGGTCCACGCGTTCGATGTCCTGTTCGATGATGGGACCTTCGTCCAGGTCCGCCGTCACATAGTGCGCGGTGGCGCCTATGATCTTCACGCCGCGTGCGTGTGCCTGGTGGTAGGGCCGCGCGCCCTTGAAGCTGGGCAGGAAGCTGTGATGGATATTGATGGCCCGGCCGGACAACTGCCGGCACAAGTTATCGGACAAGATCTGCATATAGCGCGCCAGCACGACCAGGTCTATGCGCTCGCGCTCCACAATGTCCAGGATTTGCGCCTCTTGTTCCTGCCGTGTTTCGGGCGTGACTGGCAGATAGTGAAAGGGAATGCCGTAGGTCTGAGCCATGCTCGCGTAGTCGCGGTGGTTGGACGCGATGCCGACGATCTCGACGGGCAGTTCGCCGCTATGCGCCCGAAACAGCAGGCTGTTCAGGCAATGGCCTTGTTTGCTGACGAGAATGAGCAAGCGCGCCTTGCGCTGCGCGTCGTGGATGCGAGCCTGCATGTCGAAGCGATGCGCAACCGCGGCGAAAGAGCTTTCCAGGTCCTCGACGTTAGCCGGTGTAGGCACCGAGAAGTGGACGCGCAGGAAGAACGTTTGTGTTTCCAGGTCGCCGAATTGCTGCGAATCGATGATATTCCCGTGCAGGCTCAGCAGCCAGCCGGTCACGCTGTGCACAATGCCGATGCGATCGGGACAGGAAAGAGTCAGGATGTAGTCATTCATGGATGATCAAAAGCGGATTGACGCGAGGTGAGAACTTGCACGGCCTAGGGCTGCAGCGACAGGCGGGTAGCCTGGGCAATGGCCAGGCAGGCGGTCAGTCCCGGCGATTCTATGCCGAAGAGATTGACCAGGCCTTGAACGCCGTGGGTCTGCGGGCCCGCAATGACGAAATCGGCCGCAGGCGCATCGGGCCCGACGATCTTGGGACGTATGCCGGTATAGCCGGGCTGCAAGGCGCCGTCGGGCAACGCGGGCCAATAGCTGCGCACGGCTTCGTAAAACACCCGGGATCGGGCCGGATCGAGCGTGTAGTCCTCGCCGTCGACCCATTCAGTATCCGGGCCGAACTTGGCCTGGCCGCCCATGTCCAGCGTCAGGTGCACGCCCAGGCCGGCGCTGTCCGGCATGGGATAGATCAGGCGGCTGAAGGGCGCGCGGCCCGACAGCGTGAAATAGCTGCCCTTGCAGTAGTAGGCTTGCGGAATGTGCTCCTGCGGCTGGCCTGCCAGCTTGCGGGCGACCGAAGGCGCAGACAATCCGGTTGAGTTGATGACGCAAGCGGCGGTCAGCTCCATGGCTTCGTCGCCATCGAAGCTGAGCAGGAATTCGCCCGTATCCAACAGGCGCCCCTGGCTGAATCGGGTATGAAAGACACACTGGGCGCCGTTGTTCTCGGCATCGCCTTGTAGTGCAAGCATCAATGCGTGGCTGTCGACGATGCCGGTGGAAGGCGATACCAGCGCTGCGTCGCAGACGAGCTGCGGTTCCAGGGCTTGCGCTTCTGCACCGCTGATGCGGTAGAGATCATGCACGCCATTGGCGGCGGCGCGCTGGGCGATGTGATCCAGTTGCGCGCTTTGCGCCGGCGTGGCCGCGACGATCAGTTTGCCCAGCCGCTGATGCGGTATGCCGCGTTCTGCGCAGTAGGCGTACAGCATGTCTTTGCCGGCGACGCAAAGCCGTGCCTTGAGGCTGCCTTGGGGATAATAGATGCCGGCGTGAATGACCTCGGAGTTGCGCGAGCTGGTGCCGGTGCCTATGGCTTCGGCTGCTTCCACAATCAATACTTCACGCCCGGCAAGCGCCAGTTCGCGCGCCACGGCAAGGCCGACGACGCCGGCTCCCAAGACAACGCAGTCTATATCTGCCATAGTGTGTCCTGCATAAGATTCGTTGACCCGCCCTCAAGTGTCGGACAGGGGCTCGGTCGATGGGGTTAAATCAAAGTCGCCAGCATGATAAACCAGCGGCTGGCTGAAAATGCGGTGGCAGCGCTCGACCTGGCCGATGAAGATCAGATGGTCGCCCGCTTCGTGCTGGGTCAGGTTGTAGCACTCAAACCAGGCGGCGCACTCGGGGTCGTCCAGCATCAGTGATCCGCCCGGTGCGCGTGTCAGCGCCAGGCCGGCGAAACGGGCCGCCTGAGGGCCGTGCGCAAAGCGTTTGGCCAGCGGCAACTGCGCTGCCGCCAGCACATGGATGACATAGCGCCGTGCTTTCAGAAAGTGGGGCAGTGACGACGCCGCTTTCGACAGGCTCCACAGCACCATGGGCGGGTCCAGTGACACGGAATTGAACGAGCTGATGGTCAGCCCTACTGGGCTGCCGTCGCTCGCGCTCTCGGTCGTCGCCACAGTGACCCCGGTGGCGAAACGGCCCAGCGCTGAACGGAAAAAACCGGAATCGAAGTCGGGCGGGATTGCGGACATGAATGCCTTGCCGGTGCCCGAGTCAGGGGGCCAGCCGTTGGCGCGACCACTGGCCCGCCTCGTCTTGCCGGAATGCCAGGCGATCGTGCAGGCGTGAAGGCCGGCCTTGCCAGAACTCGACATAGTCGGGCGCCAGGCGGTAGCCGCCCCAATGCGGCGGACGCTGCGGATGCTCGCCCAGTGTCGTGGTCAGTTCCACGGTGCGTGATTCCAGCTCGGCGCGGGTGATGGGTTGGCTTTGCGGCGACACCCACGCGCCGATGCGCGAACCCAGGGGGCGGCTATGGAAGTATTCATCGGATTCGGCGTCAGACACTTTCTCGATGCGGCCTTCCAGGCGCACCTGGCGCTCGAGGGCCGGCCAGAAGAAAAGCAGACTGGCCCAAGGGTTTTCGGCCAGCTCGTTGCCCTTGCGTGAAGCATAGTTGGTAAAGAACACCAGACCGCGCTCGTCGAATCCTTTCAGCAGCACGGTACGTGCCGACGGCCGGCCCGCGAGCGTGGCGGTGGCCAATGTCATGGCATTCGGTTCCGGTACGCCGGCCTTGAGCGCTTCGTCGAACCATAGCGTAAATTGCTGCAGTGGCGACTCGGCGGCAAGCGTTTCGAGCAATTCGAACTTTTCGTAGTTCTGGCGGATATCGGCAACAGACATGATCGCGATCAAAGAGGATGGGAGCGGTGACAAACCCTAGTTTACCGCTATGCAGTCCGGCCTGCGCCGCCAAGGCATATTGCCGCCGGCAGCCCGGCGTCAATCGATCGCGGGAGGCAATGAATTGGGCATCAAAGCGACAGGCGGAGCTGGCCCACCAGCGCTTGCAGCCGTTTGTCTTGGATGTTGGACCGCTGCAGTGCCTGGGCCGTTTCGAGCACATATTCGACACAAGGGCCATACCTGCCATGGGCGTTGCGCACGATGTGCAGCAGGCGCTCGGTGGGCAAGCCGCGCACATAGGCGTCGGTGTTGCGGTTCATGGCAAATACCAGCGCCGTGATGTTGCCGTGTTCGGTCCTGCAGGCCAGCCATTTGGGCAGATACGCGCCGCTGGGCATTTCCCGCCGCCACAAGGCCTCCATCGTAGACGGGACCAAGCGGGCCGGCACCCGGAAAGCCATGCCGCGGCATGATCCGCCAGCGTCCAGCCCGAACACCAGGCCGGGCTGGTCGGGCGTGCCGCGATTGACGCGCGACCATAAACACAAAGCGCGATGATAGCCATGCAACAGCGCGCTGCGTTTTTCTATGAACTCGAATTCGGGGCGCCAGATCAATGAACCGTAGCCGTACACCCAGACGTCCTGATCTTCTTCCCAATGAGCAAGCGAGGCTTGCAGCGATGCGTCACGTTCGGCTTCAGTCAGCAGCCGAAAGCTGCTGGGCGCGGGAATGGCTTGCGGGTCGGGGGAAAACACGGCGTTCACTTTGTGGGCGGCTCCGAAAAGCAGTGAAAGTAGGTATATTTTAAGACAGGCTCGCGATCTTGCCGGAACTTCTGATGTCAGTGTGGTTTTTTATTCAATGACCCGCCCTGGGGAAGCGACCGGCAGGTGTTCGGCGCATGCGGGTTAAACTGCTACCTTCCGTGCATAGTCATTCTTCGAGCCTGCCATGTCCGATTCCGGTCTTGTTGATGTCAGTCGCCGCTTCGCCGGCATGGAGCGCTTGTATGGGCCCGGCGTCCTGGATCGCCTGCGGGGTGCGCATGTGGCGGTGGCGGGCATAGGCGGGGTGGGGTCATGGTGTGCCGAAGCGCTGGCGCGTTCGGGCGTGGGGGCGCTGAGCCTGATCGATCTGGACCATGTCGCCGAGTCGAACATCAACCGGCAACTGCATGCCCTGACCGATACCGTCGGCCAGTCCAAGGTCGTGGCCATGGCGCAGCGCGTGCATGGCATCAATCCGGATTGCCGTGTACAGATGATCGACGACTTCGTTTCCGCGGACAATGTCGACGAACTCTTTGCCAACGATGTGGACGTGCTCATCGACGCCACCGACCAGGCCCAGGCCAAGATCGCGATGATCTTGCTGGCGCGCGCGCGGCGATCGCCCATCGTGGTGTGCGGGGGGGCGGGCGGCAAGACCGATCCGCTCCGCTTGCGGGCGGGCGACTTGTCGGCTGCGGTCAACGACGCGCTCTTGTCCAAGCTGCGCAATACGCTTCGGCGCCTGCATGGCTTTCCGAAAGCCGCCGACCAGGCGGGTAAGGTGCGCAAGCGGATTCCGCGCATGGGCGTCCGGGCGCTGTGGTTTGACCAGCCTGCCATCCTGCC